>JAVFAU010000033.1:0-10377 GCA_034002335.1 Bdellovibrionales bacterium
GAGCCAAACGGCAAGTTCAAAATCGGCTCCGGCAAATCGCGCTTCAAGAAGAAGCGTTTAGGATCAAAGCGATTCGCCGCCTCGTGCATGTGCCCATGCTCGATGTGCAAGCCATCGAAAAAGTAGACGATATTCTTGTAACGAATATCCGTGTCTAGCGCATCGTTGAGAACCTGACGGGTCGCAGGCCACAGCATGGCCTGGTCATGATTGCCCACGACATAGGTGATGATGCGATTGGGAAGGGCTGCGAAGGCCTTCATCGCCTCGAACACCTCGCGGTGCCCGCTTAGAATCGAGTGAAGCTGTTCAAGCGCCACACCCTCGGTGATGACCGTAAGATAGTGACCACGATAATCCGTTTGAAGAAAGTTGAGGAAGTCGCCATTGATGATCACTTCGACTTCGGCGTCGCGAAACTCTGCAGAGCTGTAGTAGTTGAAAAATTCGATCAGCTTTTTGCCGAAGTAGAACTCCTCAAGAGAGTTCGTGGCTCCGCCTTCTAAGGTGCGTCCGCGACCAAGATGTAAATCCGAGATGACTACTTTGATGCGCTTCACGACGACCCTATTCAGCTTTGCGGGAACCTGATTCCTCTTCACCCTCTAACACAGTTAGCGCGATACGCAGAGCACGAACCGCGCGTCGAGCCGTTTCTTGCTTTTCCTTGAACTGTCCGAACGTCTCCTGAACCTGCGCCTTCGCATGACTCAACTCGGAGTTCAACTGGTCGATCTGACGTTTCAACTCTAAAATCATACGGTCTTTACTCGCCGTAATCGACTGACTTTCAGCTTTGATGATTTCAATACGATGCTCAAGATCACGCTCTCGCACACGAATCTTACGGAAGTTCGACTCAAGCCGCGACTCCGCGTCATCAATGCGCGTTTTCAGTTCGGCGATCTCACGGTCACGGCTCGCGATCTGACCACGTAAAACTTTCCGCTCTTCTTCGGCGATTTTCTTGGTCTCTTGCGTATTCAGCTCGGCGCTCTCCGCATTCGCCTGAAGCTCGCTCATGCGACGACGAAGTGTTTCACTTGCGGAACGAAGGCTTTCGTTCTCGCGACGTACACGTTCGAGTTCGTTTTCGAGGTCCGAGATCCTCTTTTGAGCGACGCGCAGGTTCTCTGACTGCCGCAAAGCCGCTTCCGCCGACGAGAAAATCGCGGCACCGGGCTGCACCTGACGAGCTTCCTCGCGGAATTTCGCCCCGGGCGAATTGGGGCGAATCTCTGTCGGCATGAACTTCTCACCGTCCGGATCGACCGGAAGGCTGTTGTCACGAGTCGAGGGCGAAAGAACTTCCGTCTTCGCATCTTGCCACTGCGGAGCGTTCGGTTTCGTCGACGCCGCCTTCATGTCGGAGAGCGCGATCGTTCGCTCATCCGCATCCGCTGCATTCGTCATCGCCGCTTCGCGCACGGGCTCCGTTGGAGCTCGCTCGGGAGCGGGAGGAGGCATTTCGAAAACATCCATTGGTTTTGTTTGAGTGAATTCGGCCGCGTCTGACTCTTCCGCGTGCTCTTCCCTCGGCGGGTACAGCGGCTCGCTCGGGCGGTCGCGCTTGTAGCCGGGCTGAAGTTTGCGCAAGACATCCTCGAGCTTTTGAAGCTTGCGGCTTTCTTTGGCGCTCACCTCTTTCGTAGGCTCGCCAGCCGAACCGTCATCCGGCAATAAATCAGAATCGTTTTCAATCGAGACATGCTGAGTTCTGACCGGGCGGATTGAAACACCATTCAACGAAAAGTCATCCGAACTGTCTGGCATCTCGTTCACTACAGGCTCGACTTCAACAGCCTCGACTTCGACCGACACATCCGGAATCGACGGCGTCACGAGACTCAATGTCGGCGCAGAAGCCTCATCGCTTTCGTCTTCCAAACGAAGCGATGGCACGTCGGCATCGTCGACCGCTACGCTCATTTCAGGTTCGACGTTCGCCATCACATCGGATTCGAAGTCAAATACGTCGTCCTCACGCTGTATCTTCCCAGCAGGAGGCGGGGGAGGCGATTTGCGCCCTTTCAAAAGATCGGTGAGACGACTGACGGTTTGTGATTTCGTCTGTGATTTTGATGCACGACTGCCCATCTCCTCGTTTTCGAGAAGCGCATCAATGAGATCATCTTTCGGTGCCGGCTTTCCCGGCGCAGTCTTTTTCTTCGCGGACATACGTCCTTCCTTATCTATCTATCGGGAAAGTCTGATCTTCTGTTGAGGCCTTTTATTAAAGACCCCAGCTCAAGATCGTGTTCTCGACAGACGAAAGGACACCGCTTCAAGACATTGGTCCAGAGCCGCACCGGGCGGCGCCCCGACCAAAGACAAGGTGGCTTACAAAAACCAGACGAACGACTGTGTCTGGCCGCGATCGAAACTCTTTAAAGACGTGTGATGCGCGAGAACTGCTCGCCTCGAGCCATCACGCTCTCAAGCGTCAATTCGTTCAGCCGCGCGACGCCAAAAGCCTCAACCGTGAAGCTCGCAAGCAAACAGCCGTTCACGCACGCTTCTTTGAGTGACGCGAGATCAAGCCCTTTGTTCGACTTCGCGAGCGTTCCGAAGAACGCCCCCGCGAACGTGTCGCCAGCACCCGTTGGATCAACGACGTCTGCAATCGGAAACGCCGACAGGATAAAGTGCCCTTCCGCCGTACGTAGAACGAATCCGTACTCACCGCGTTTCACGACAACGGCTTTGGGACCCATTTTGAGAAGTTCATTGCTCGCCGCAATGGCGTTCGTCTTGCCCGTCAGCATCTCGGCTTCGCCTTCGTTGATCAAAAGGGCATCGATGCGCGAGAGAACTTTTAAGAGCTCGTCTTTTTTAGAAGAGATCCAAAAGTTCATCGTGTCCGCGCCAACGAGTTTTGGTTTCTTCACTTGCTCGAGAACGCGTAGCTGAAGGCTCGGATCGATGTTCGCAAGAAACACATACTGGGAGTCTTGATACGAAACCGGCAATTCAGGATTAAAATCGCCAAAAACATTCAAATCCGTTTGCAGCGTCTTCGCCTCGTTCATGTTTCCATCATACGCGCCCGCCCAGTGAAACGTTTTACCGGCTTTCTTTTGAAGCCCCGTCACATCGACTTTGCGCGAAGTAAGGAGCGCTAAGTCTTTGTCCGCATAGTCTTCACCGACAACGCCAACGACTTTAACCGGTGCGAACAGGCTCGCTGCGATCGAGAAATAGTTGGCGCTGCCGCCCAAGGTGCGATCTGTTTTTCCCGCCGGCGTTGAAATGGAATCGTAAGCGAGGCTTCCCACTACAAGAATATCTGACATGTTCTGCGTTCCTTCCCTAGTTGCTGTTTCTGGTGACGTTTTTCAGTGACGTGTCGCGACCTGCGCGAGCTTCTCAGGGCGCCCCTCGTACATCGACGTGAGCTGCCCGCAGGCCGCGAAGATGTCGCGTCCCATCGTCTTCCGCAAAAGAACATGCGCGCCAAGATGTATGAGCTCGTTTTGAAACTTCACGACTTGCTCCGGATCTGGACGCAAGTACTCGGTACCAGGATGCTCGTTGAACGGAATGATATTGATTTTGCACGGCACGTGTTTCGTGAGCTGGTACAGTTCACGCGCTTGTTCAACGCGATCCGTGACATCTTTCAACAACACGTACTCAAGCGTTACGCGGTCGCCCGACTCATCTGTGTGTGCCTTGCAGGCGTCCAGAAGCGCTTTGATGTTCCAACGCTTGTTGATCGGCATCACCTTGTTTCGGATTTCGTCGTTTGGCGCATTCAAGCTCACCGCCAGCCGCACGCCCGCTTCTGTGATTCGAGACATCAAAGGCACGATGCCCGATGTGGAGACCGTGATTTTTTTGCGAGAGAAACCAAGCCCGTCCGCTTCGTGCAGAATGCGGATCGCATTGAACACTTCCTCCGGGTTGTCGAGCGGTTCGCCCATTCCCATGAAGACGATGTTCGTCACACGCAGGCCGTCTTTTGCGAGACTGTCGGTCGCATGCAGGAACTGCCCCACGATTTCACCCGCCGTCAGACGACGCTTCATTTTCTGTTTCCCCGTGTAGCAGAAGCGGCAAGCCATGTTGCAACCGACCTCGCTCGACACACAAAGAGTCAGGCGGTCTTTTGAGGGAATCAAAACCGTTTCGATGGTGAGGTTCGGGCCGACATCGAACAACCACTTGCGCGTGCCATCCACGCTCTTGAGCTCCTGAACCACGCGTGGCAATTTGAACTCAAAAAGCCCGGGCAATTCAGAGCGAAACGCTTTTGAAACGTTCGACATCTGCTCGAAGTCGTGAACGCGCTTTTGATAGACCCATTGAAAAAGCTGGCGCGCACGAAACTTCTCCTTACCGAGACCGGCAAGATGCGCTTCGAGTTTTTCGAGTGGGATATCGAAAAAATTAACGCGCTCGACTCCCGCTGCGTCCGTGGATTGTTTTGTTTGCGGCAAAACTTCGGGAAGTCCCGGCTGAGCCTCAAGGCCCGGAGCCACTGGTCCCGAAATCGAAGCCATGTGCGATGCGATGTGAGTATTTAGTGAATCACTCATAGGTCTCGCGGGTTTAACACCGTTTATCCGACGTTTCAACGCTCTCCGCTATGATCTCTCAAGCGATCCCTCAAGCCGAAGCCCTACTCCCGTATATCGCTCTTGGCCGCAGCAAGACGCCCTCCTCGCTGTCTCCGATCCCGACAGCTGAGAGAGTTTTTCAAACAAGGTCGACCGAAGGCGCTCCGAGCCATCTTTTGTTAGCCCTTTGACAAAAAATAAACCGTCAATAGGATCAATCTCCATGAAACTACGCCATCTACGCTCCGCACGCGCTTCCGCGCGGTCTTTTTTGCTGACATTCCTATCGCCATTAATGGCCCTGATGGCTGCCAGCACGGGGTACGCTCAACTTCTCTCGCCCCAAATCTCGTCTCACGACCCGCTCGCCACGCTCTCGGCTCGGCGCCCGGCCCATTTGCCCGCGCAATGGCTGATATCCAGAGCCGAAAACTCAAGACCGTCGGAACTCTGGTACAGCTCCCAGAACAGCGTCCTTGGCCAACGCGGCTCATTTGAAAACGCCAACTGGGCTCTTGTTCCCGCCATTCAGCCACTCAAGCTCCAAGCTAGTTTTGAAACCGTGCGCGAACATCGTTACCTCAAAGATTCACGCTCGCGAGATCGTCGCGCGACTTGGCTCTACCCAGACGATGGCTGTTTTATGCGCGCAAGCATCGCCACTTCGATTCTAGAAACCGACTTCACCTTGAAGCCGGCCAAAATCTTCGTGTTCGGCAATCTCTCAACTCAAACTCCGAATCATCCGTACGGCGAAGTCACGTGGTGGTATCATGTCGCTGCAATCACGAAGACGCTTCACCTCGACGGAGCTGGGCAGCAAGTCGAAAAATACCATGTTTATGATCCCGCGATCGATCCACTTCGACCTCTGAGCGTGGAAGAGTGGGTTGGCGCCATGAACGACCCGTCCGTTCAAATTGCGATCTGCGATGCGGAGGCCTACGACCCACATTCTGATTGCCTTGGAGGACCAAAATCACTTTGGAGAATTGCTCTGGACTCTGACTCCCTCCTGGAAAACGAGTGGCATCGCGTCCGTTCAATGGGCCGCAATCCTGAACTCGAACTCGGAGATGAGCCTCCTTGGAGCGTTGCCCGATAAACGTAGCCAGTAAACACGACCATTGGGCACGACCGGAGCTGCTTCGGCAACTCAGTCCGCGAGTACGGCTTCGAGTTCGAAACGTTGGCAAGGGACACAACCGACTTTGCCAACAACAACGCCCGCCGCGAAATTCGCAAGCGCGCACGATTCCACAAGCGAGAACCCTGAGCCCCAAGCAAGCGCGAGTGCGGCGATCACCGTATCGCCAGCGCCCGTGACATCGAACACCTGCTTCGCATTCGTCGGCAAATCGACGGCACCGCCATCTTCGAAAATCCGCATGCCCTCGCGGCCACGCGTGATCACCATCGTGCTAGACTGAACGCCTTCCATCAGGCGCTGCCCGATTTCATCGAGCGTTCCCTCGCTTGCGCGCAGTTCGTCGGCTCCCAAGCCTGTGAGCGCGATGGATTCATCGTGATTCGGTGTCATCACATGCACGCCACGATATTGCTCAAGCGGCGTCGAGCGATAGGGATCGGCAAGAATGCGCAAGTTCGGGTTTTTGGCTTTTTTTGCCAAGGCCACACATTCACGCACGAGACTCTCGCTGATCACGCCCTTCGCGTAGTCTTGAATGATCAACGCGACGACCTTCTCAGATTCAAGCGCCTTCGCCACAGCGGCAATCACTTGCTTTTCAACTTCGGGAGAAAGAAAGCGTTTTTGTTCGTAATCGACGCGCACGATATGATGGTTCTGTACCATCACGCGCAATTTTCGCGTCGTCGGCCGCGTTGAATCTGTGACGAGAAGATCCGTTGGCACCTCGGCGCGCACAAGAAGGTCTTTCAACTGTTTTGCACCCACGTCGTCGCCGATCACCGAAATCAATCTCGGAACACCGCCAAGACCGCTAATATTTTGAGCAACGTTCGCAGCAAGCCCAAGGCGAGCTTCCTCTTTTTCAACTTCAACAACGGGCACAGGAGCTTCTGGGCTAATCCGCCGCACCTGCCCAAGCGTGTATTCATCCACGCCGACATCGCCGACAATCACGACTTCTCGCCCATCTAAACGAGTTAAACCGCGACGAAGAGGCTCTACGAAGTCTGCCATGGCCATACGAGTCACCGCCGGCTTGTTAGCTTTTGCCATATCGCTCCTGCCCATAGGCTAAATTCCGAGCCCCATAAAACCACGTTCTTCAAGCCGAAGCAAAGGCTTGCAAAGAACTGGCGACTCGCCTCTAATGGTGCCCCGAAAGGAAAACCTATAGCCGTTCATGGCAAAGGGACACAGGGGTACTACACAATGGCACACGATCCGCACGATCTGGTCAGCGACAACACGGCCGATAATCACGGAAACCTTTTTGAGGGAGAGAAGCTCTACCGCGGTGAGATGTTCGACAACACCATCAAACTCCTCGATAACGCCGCAAAGGCGATCAACTGTGACCCGAACGTCCTGGCTCGTGTGAAGCGTCCCAAAAAAGCGGTCGTGGTGTCCGTTCCTGTTCGCATGGACGACTATCGCGTTCGCGTCTTCACGGGCTTCCGCGTTCAACACTCCTCGACACTTGGCCCCTATAAAGGCGGCATCCGTTACCACCAAGATGTCACGCTCTCGGAAGTCGCGGCTCTTGCGACGCTCATGACGTTCAAATGTTCGCTTTTGAACCTTCCACTTGGCGGAGGCAAAGGCGGCATCGCAGTCGATCCGACAAAACTCTCGCGCACGGAAAAACAAAATCTCACGCGCCGTTATACATCGGAGCTTGGAACACTCATCGGTCCTCAAGTCGATATCCCAGCGCCCGATATGGGAACCGATGCGCAAACGATGGCGTGGATGATGGACACGCACTCGCAAGAGGTCGGTTACGCACAACCTGGCGTCGTCACGGGCAAGCCTCTTGAAATCGGCGGCTCGCTTGGGCGCAACGGTGCCACGGGTCTTGGCGTGGTCTTTATCGCCGAAAAAGGTCTTGAAAAACTGGGCATGAAGCTCGATGGCGCAACCATGGTCGTTCAAGGCTTCGGCAACGTCGGAAGCCACGCCGCCATGTTCGCGCATCAGCGTGGCGCGAAGATCCTCGCGGTCAGCGACGTTTCCGGTGGACTTCACAACGCAAACGGCATCGACATTCCGGATCTCATGAAATGGGTGACCGAGAACAAAGTCATCAAGGGCTACCCAAAAGCTGATCCGATTTCAAACGACGACTTGCTTCAACTGAAGTGCGACGTTCTCGTTCCATGCGCGATGGAAAACCAGATCACGCAAGCGAACGCGGCGAAAATTCAAGCGAAGGTCATTTCGGAAGGTGCCAACGGGCCAACCAATAACGACGCGACTAAAATCTTGCACGAGCGCGACATCCTCATTTGCCCGGACATTCTGGCAAACGGCGGCGGCGTGATCGTTTCGTACTTCGAATGGGTTCAGAGCATGGCGCATTTCTTCTGGACAGAAGAAGAAGTGAACCAGCGCATGCGTCAGGTCATCACGGGCGCATTCGACAAAGTCTGGGAACTGAAAGAAGAAACCAAGCTCGATATGCGTACAGCTGCAATGGCGCAAGCCGTTCGCCGTCTTGAGCGCGCGATGCTTCTTCGCGGTCTGTATCCTCGGTGATGTGAGCGCGATGCTTTCTTGGCTTTTCACCCCCATCGCAGACGCCGTTTTGCGAAGACGACTATGGCTTCAAATGCCATCCGCCGTATTTCACAAACTCGCGGCTGAGTTACTGGAGAGCGCAACTTATCTGCGTCGCCCTGTCGAAGACCGACTTGTGGCGACGCGCTCGTTTTCGTGGACACGAAAAGCGCACACGATCCATTTTCGAAACCCGCTCGGTATCGCGGGCGGGTTCGACAAAGACGGGGTCATGATCGCAGGCTGGAAGCACTTCGGCGCGGGCTTTGTTGAAATCGGCACGGTCACACCTGAATTGCAGCTAGCAAACCCAGGCAAAACCTTTGGGCGCGACGTTGAGACCGAAGCGCTCTGGAACCGCATGGGCTTTCCGAGCCGTGGTTCGCGCTCCGTTCGCAGCGCACTCAGAGACTGGCGTTTTGATGAACGCGGCAACCAAGAAATCGGGCAAGAACTCGAGCAAGGCCCCGAAGTGAAGGGTTCGGAGCGCTTTCCCGTTTTCGTCAATATCGGAAAACAGCGCGAAACGCCGCTCGAACTCGCATCGCAAGACTACGTGAAACTGATCGAGCTCTTCTGTGAGCCAAGCCGCACGAGCGACCCACTTGCTGACGCTTTCGTCATCAATATCAGCAGTCCCAACACCAAAGGGTTGCGCGATCTTTTTGCGCGCGACCGACTGACTGAGTTCCTGCAACCGATTGCCGAAAAGCTGCGACAGCACAAGATTCCAGGCCTTTTAAAACTAAGCCCTGACCTTGAAGACCAAGATCTCGTCTCGGCCGTCGAGACCGCTCTTGAACTAGATCTCGATGGTTTCGTGACGACGAACACCACCGTTTTTCGCCCGCAAGGCTGCGCCTTTCCCCAAGAAGGCGGACTCTCCGGCGGTCCTTTAAGAGAAAAATCCCGCGATGCACTGACAAAACTCATCTCGATCCTCGGCCCTCGACGAGAAGGCCTTCTGATTGTGTCTGCGGGTGGTGTTTTGGACGGCGCAGAAGCTCGCAAACGCCTCGAGATGGGGGCCGACTTGGTGCAAACCTACAGCGGCTTGGTTTTCACAGGTCCACTTTTCTTTGAAGACACCCTTCGCGAGCTTTCAACTTAACCCTCCGGTTCGAGACTTGAACCCAACCTGTTCGTTCGATAGGCTCACGCTACTCATGGCGGCGCAAAATCGAACCAACAGTCCATCCTCGAATTCTTCGATCAACCCTTCGAGTGGTCGCCCGACTCGGTCGGTTTGGATCCCCGTCGTCGCCGGTTTGATTCGCAAAGGCAATCAGGTGCTCGTCGGCCAACGCCCCCCCGGGCACACGCTTGCGGGACAGTGGGAATTTCCCGGTGGAAAAATTGAAAAAGGCGAAGCTCCTGAAACCGCGCTCAAACGCGAACTCTCCGAAGAGCTCGGTATCGACGCCGAAATCGGCCCGCTACGCCTTGCGGCCAGTCATAGCTACGGCGAGATCTCGATTCTCATTCTCTTTTACGATGTTCTCTTTTGGAAAGGCGAAGCGAAGCTCCAACAGCACACCGAACTCAAATGGGTCACGGCCGATGAGTTCAAGAAGCTCTCCATTCCCGACGCCAATCGCAAAATTCTAGATCGTCTCACCGAGATCCTGGAGCCATAAACCTTGCGAATCCTCATTGTTTCGCGCATTCAACCCGATCGAAGACAAGGCCCAACCGCCCGCCGACTTCACGATCGGCTTCGCGAAATCACGGATCTCGGTCACGAAGTTCTGGTCCTCACCAAGTGGGACGAGCACTCTCAAGACTACGGACTTCCCACACGAGTCGAAGTTCGATTTCCATTTCGCTTCTTTCACGCTTGGGAGTGGCCGCGTGCCCTTCCTCTTGTACTGTCTTGGAACCCCGACCTGATTCATATTCTCGATACGAACTCGGCGTTCTCAAATGGTCTTTCTCCCTCGGCGCTTCTTTCCGCGGAGATGTCGGCTCTCAGTTTGCGCGATCTCATGCGCTCGCTGAAAATTCCCCTGCGCGGTGACTGCGTGGTCTCCTTGCTTCCGAACACGCGTCGGCAGCCGAGCCTCGCGCGAGCAAATCTCGAAACCCTTTGGCTCAAGGCCGGAGCGACGG
>JAVFAU010000034.1:0-10367 GCA_034002335.1 Bdellovibrionales bacterium
TTTTCACCCTGCTTCGATTCCTTCGTTAGGTCTTTCGCCAGAGAAATGGTCATAAGCGTGTCGCCATGAAATGCCGTTTGGAGGATCGCGATCATGGACTCAAGTGACCACAAGTCCCGACGGACCTCAAGGCCTGCGTGCGTGCAACCGAACGCTCAACGGCGTCTGCCATTTTTTCAAGATCCAGTTCGTCATAACAAAGCTTGGACCCGGTCGCTTCTTTCGGACACCGCCGTTTCCAACAAGGCGCGCAGGTCGCGCTGCTTAGAACTCGCTCACCGCGATCATACAGATCGATTTCGTGCGCGCACGTCGGTCCAAACCAAGCCACAACCTCTTTTTCAAAACCAATCGCCATGTGCATGCCGAGACTGTCCCCGGTCACTACGACGTCACAAGCCGCGACACTCATCATACCGTCACGCAGTCCAAGCTCCGTCGAAGACTGAATGACCGTGATTCCCAAGTCCCTTAACCGCGACGCAATCACTTGGTTGCGAAGTGTGTCTTCTTTTCCCCCCAACAGCACGAAGGCCGGTTGGCTTTGCGCCATGCGTGCGCGTAAACGACGAATGAGTTCGACATGACCGTCAATCGACAGCTTTTTATAGGGAATGGTATTCGCGCACCCCGTGTTGAAACCGATCACCAGATCCGTGCGAAGCGAGCGTTCAAGCCATGCTCGGCGGCGCGACAAACTCTCCGCCTGTTCAAACTCGGTTAAATAAAGCGAGTATGGATCGCGACGCCAAGGACCAAGCTCAAGAGCTTCGTGCATCAGCTGCGTTTCTGTTTTTCGATTCACATGAAACTTCACACGATTCGACAGCCCCACACGCCAAGCCTCGTCGGCCGCCGCCGTTACCGGGTGAATCGCGCCCGTTTTCGGGTCGGCGAGAAACCCGTACACAAGGTCGGCGCGCGCGCGCTTCAAAACGCCTGACGCCTTAAGCGACTTATCCACAACAAGCGCGACATCAAACTCCAAAGCTTCAAGCGATAAAAGTCCTTCGATGTCCGTTGTGAGAACTCGATCGACAAGCGGATGCGCCTTTAACAAGACGTCACCGGGACGATCCGTCACCCAAGTGACATGCGCTCCAAAGAACTTGCGCCGAATCGCCGGCAAAAGAGCCGTCGAACGAACCACGGCCCCAAGAGCTCCGAGATGGACAATCAAAACACGTGTCGTCGCCGCGTCGAACTTCGCGCACGCCTCTCCACACTGTGTGTCTTCAACGCTGCCATCGAGAATATGTTTACAAGGCTTATAGCCACCGAAGTGCCGACAGTTCATCGACTCAGTTTAAACGTCTCTTCGGTGGTTAGAAACGCGACCTCGACTTAAGGCTGCGCAGTTCCGCGTTTGATGCGGCTCAACGATCCAACGATCGTCCCGATCTTGATCTTGGTTTCCATTCGGATCATCAACTTGCTGTCGTCATCCGTCACCCAAAAGAGGTTGGTCCCGATATTATGGGGCTTGCCGTCCTTGGTGGCCGTCGGGCGAATAACAACCGTCTTAAACGTACCCGCTTTCGTACGTAACTCTTCTCGCCTCAAGACCTCGCAGGTGATCAAGAGGTTTTCGTTTTCATGAGCGATGTAAAACTGAACCTTCTTGCCGGGTGTCAGCTGGAACGCGCGCAAGTACCAAAGAGCGGAGAACGCGCTCTGCGAAAACGGCGGAGCCTCCCATTCGATTTTTTTCTCTTCAACGCCGCCGTCTTTTGTAATTTTCTTATCCCAATACTGAACAAGATCAGGCTTATCACCGACGGCCGGATTGGTTCCAAAACCCCACTGATGAATGGCGCGCGAGTTGCGAAGAACATTCGACTCTTTGATGTCCAAAACATAGCTAAACGGCATCAATGTTTCGTAATCGAACAAGATGTCCACGGTATCATCGACCTTGTAGAACATCTCGAAAACCGAGACCGTTTTCGCGATCGCGCGAAAACGATACGCGCGCCGCCCGTTTACTTCGGCAAACGAACGCGTCTGCATGGTAAGCTCGCCCGCGGCGACCGCGAAATACGAGATATCCATGACGACCTCTTCACCCACCGTGAATGGGTCTTTCAATGGACGGCGCCCTTGAAACCCCTCTTCATCTTCTAAAATGGGTTGACGGCGCGGCGGCGGAGTCGGTTCCGCCGCGGCCTTGGCACCGCGCTTCGCTCGCGGCACCGGGGTCGCCTTCGGCTTCGGCGTCGGTTTTGGTGTCGCCTTCGGTTGAACGTTCGAGTCGTCCGGAGTTTTCGCCGCCTCCTCCGATTCCGCTACCGGCGCGGGAGCCTCGAGTTCCTTTACCTGAATAGCTGAATCGTATTCCTTGTTTTCAAGAACCTTTGCGGAATTCTCAAACTGTAGGAACGCACTCGCACAACCAAGCAAACCACCACCCAGAGTGACGGTCGCAAACGCCGCGGCACAAACTGTTCTGAAACGTCGAGAGTCTTGAGATTTCATCCAAAATTCTTCCAGCGTCGGTGAATCCACATCCACTGCTCCGGATGCTTCCGAACGGCTTCCTCGATCTTATCTGTATAGACCTGAGTCATGGCAGCGATGTTTGCGTCACGGTCCGCATTCGGCCCAACGTCCTGCCAGGGCACGGGCGCGGAGAAGACGACCGCATGACGGCCATCTTTTTTTCGATATGTGTAAACAGGGATCACTGGACTTCGCGTGCGGTCCGCCATGATCGCAAGCCCCATCGCCGTCCCCGTCTCTTTACCGAAAAAGCGCGTTCGGCAGCCAATCGGCGGCCCCATGAATTGATCGAGCACGAAAATAACCACACGGTTTTGCCGAAGCGCGCGCAGAATCTCAAACGAGCTCTTTTCAGGAGCGATGAAGCGCGTGCCGTGTTTTGCGCGAACACCGAACCAGAAATCGTTCAACGCTTTCCATTTGAAGGTTTTCGAAATCAACGAGGTTGGGAACCCAACCCTCGATATTCCGACCGTCGCAAAATCTCCATTGCCAATATGAAGCCCCAACAAAAACGCGCCCTTACCTTCCTTAAGCGCGGCCTCCACATACTCTTTTCCCGAAAACTCGAAGAACCGCTCCATGTCTTCATCGTCAAACCAGTAAAAATAAAGATACTCAATCAACGAACGCCCCATGTGCCGAAGCGACCAACGCGCGATGCGCGTGCGCTCCGCAAGGGACATTTCCGGAAACGCGATGCCGACGTTTTCAATCGCCACCTTTCTGCGAATTCGCAAAACGTCAAACCAAAGCAGACCGATGAAGTCTCCCGCGAGCGGCACCATGATCTTCATGAGAAAGAGAAACACTTTTTTCACGCGACCCCTATCTCCATTAGCCTTGATCAAACAAAAGCTGCGCTTCGATTTTCTGAAGAGCGATCTCGTCTTCAGGACCGGCTGGCATCACATCTAATCGGGCAACCGCCAGTTCAACGTCCCCGTGCCACAGCGACTCGAGCTTAACCGCGTCTTTTTCGGTTACAAGAACCCGTTTCACATCAAGCGCTCTGGCCTTCTCGATCATCATCTCGACATCCGAAGCCGTGTAGCGATGATGATCGGCAAAAACAATCGTCTCTTTTACAACCGGTTGAAGCGCGTGCGCACGAACCATTTCAAAAAACACATCGGGTCGTGCCAGCCCCGCCGCTACCAACAACGGTTCATACGGCGTCTGTTTTTTCCAAGTCAAAGATTGCTTGAACTTCAAAACAGGCACGTTCGGCTTTGCATGCCGGCGTGCCCGACCAACCAAAGCCTGCACGCGCTCTTCCGTCGCGAGATCCGTTTTCGTAAGGATCACGGCATCCGCGCGCCGAAGGGCCGAAAGTGGCTCGCGCAGGCGTCCCAGGGGCAATGACCGCCAATGCCACAGCGGCGCCGACACATCCAACAATACGAAATCGAAACTGCGACGAAGTCGCAGATGCTGAAACCCATCATCGAGCAAGATCACCTTTGTCGCTTCCGCGATCGCCAAGTCACGCGCGCCCGTTACGCGATCTTCGGCGACTTGCACCGGGACTCGCGGTTCCGCGCGAAACTCGCGCGCAAACCACGCCGGTTCATCTCCATATTTTTCGGCTGTATCGTCACCATCGACGGGAACATGGTGCGACCCCTTGGTCGAGCGACGATAACCGCGACTCAGTATTCCCAACCTCACGCGCGCGCCCCAACGTCTTGCCAAGAAAGCGGTCATCGGTGTTTTTCCCGTCCCACCCGCCTGCAGATTTCCAATCGAGATGATCGTCGCGCCGCTGGATTCCGATGGCAAAACCCCGACATCGTAAAACCATGCGCGCAATCGCATGACTCCCTCGTACACCCACGACAGCGCCGCAAGAGGAAGGGCCAGCAATCTGTATTTCTGTGAGAGTTCATCGCTCACGTCATCCCCTCACACGGAGGCCGAACGAATCGACGAGTGAAAATACTTGGCAAGACGCTCCGCCACTCGCTCGGTCGCGCCCGCGCTCCCAAGCCGTTCTCGCAACTCCGAAAGCTCGCGGACCTTTGTCGCCCGAACGTCGTCCGACAAGAGCTTTTCAAGCTCCGTCGCCATTCCCGCGGGCGAGGCTTCTTCTTGAAAAAGCTCGCGTGCGACTTCGCGACCAAGAATCAGGTTCGCCATTCCAAAGTACTTCGTATCTTTCACCAACCGTTTGGCAAGCCAGGCCGTCACGGCGTTCATGCGGTACATGATCACCATCGGCTTCATCATCAATCCTACCATGAGCGTCGCCGTTCCAGACGCCACCAACACAATATCGGAGAGTTCAATCATATCGAGTGGTTCTTCTTTGATGATTTGAATCGTAACCGAAAGACGAGACGCTTCGAACTGAAGCCGCTCGCGTTCGATCGTAGGAGCACATAACAAAACCGGGCGCACGCTTTGGTACCGTCTCGTCAAAAGCTCCGCGGCCTCAAGCTGTTCCGTTAAATGATTCTTGAGTTCGCTTTCACGGCTGCCCGGCATCAAACCCAAGATCAGTTCGTGATCCTGGATCCCGAACCGACGACGACGCGTAAGTCGCTCTTCGTTTGAAAGGCTCGGTCGACGTTTGAGTTCGTCGAGCAAAGGGTGACCGACAAAAGTCGCCTCAACGCCTCGTTCGCGATAGAAGGTTTCTTCAAACGGAAACAACACCAGCATTTCATCGACGATCTTGCGAATCTGCTTCACTCGGCCTTTGCGCCAAGCCCACACCTGCGGAGAAATGTAGTACACAACCTTGATGCCGCGTTTTTTTAAATCCGCGGCTAAACGCAAGTTAAAGTCGGGGTAATCGAGCAAAAGCGCGAAGTCCGGCTTTTCACGATCACACTCCGCCAAAAGATCTTTGTAAGTCCGTCGAATCAGCGGAAAGTGCCGAATCACTTCTTGAAGCCCGACAACCGCCAGCTCCTCGGACTTCCCAAGGCGCCTAAAACCCAGCGCTTCCATTTCGCGGCTACCGATTCCGAAAAGATCGTATTCCTTACCTTGTGATTTCCAGAGTTCGATTAAGCGTTGCGCATAAAGACTCGACGAAGCCTCGCCGGCCACGATCAAAGCGCGTCCCTGTTTCGCCATCAGACATTCGCTCCGATCTTTGAACCGATCTCTTGCTGAATCCAATGAGCCAAGCGCATGGCTTCAAGCCCGTCCGAACCCGAGACAGCTACCGACGCTTCACCGGTGCAGGCCCTTAGGAACGAGGACGTCTCGGCCAAAAGCGCGTCGCCCTTCTCCAAGCTCCAATGCTCAAACTCAAGCGGAAGCTGCGACGGGTCCGTGACGGACGCCATGTCTTCTGGCCATTCGCCCCCGGTCTTCGTCGTGAGATTCACATCGCCCGTGCCGAAATCGATTGAAAGATACTGGCGTTCTTGAAAAACGCGAAACTTCCGTGTCGCCGACTGCGATACTCGGCTCGCCGTGATGTTCGCGACCGTACCTGATTCGAACTCAACGCGCGCGTTGGCGATATCCACAAGCGGCGTAAGGACCGGCGTACCCACTGCGGAAACCGATTTCACTTTCGACTTCACGAGCGAGAGAATCACGTCGAGGTCATGAATCATCAAATCAAGAACAACATCGACATCAACCCCGCGTGGCTTGAACGGGGCCAAGCGATGACACTCGATGAAAAGAGGTTTTTTCAGTTTCTCACGGGCCGCGATGAGCGCCGGATTGAATCGCTCGACGTGGCCGACCTGCAAAATAAGACCGCGCTCTTTCGCGATTTTTACAACCTCTTCGCCTTCTTCCAAAGTCGAAGTCATCGGCTTTTCAACGTTGACGTGGCATCCAGACTGCAAAAACTTTTTGGTGAGTTCATAGTGAGCCTTGGTGCTCGCCGCAATGGTCACGGCATCGACTTTTCCCAAAAGCTCATCAATCGAAGAAAATGCCTTTACCCCAAGTTCTTCGGCCACAAGCTTCGCGCGCGCCGGGTCCGCATCCGCGACCCCTACGAACTCGATATCGACCGCATCGCCCGTGGCAGCCGTAGCTTCCGTCTGCTTAGCAAGCGCCGCATACTTTTGGGCGTGAAACCGCCCAAGATAACCAACTCCGACAACAGCACAACGAAGCTTCTTCGACATCACAGAGCCAATCCTCTTGAAGAGTTCTGAGCGAAACCAAGAAACTGCTCAAGCACGTCGCTCGGCGCACATTCCTGCCGAATGCGAGTCACCGACGCCTCAACAGTTCCGCCGCCCTTTGTAATAATACGAACCGCACGGTTGATCGCTTCGACTTCTTCTTTCGAATAGCCGGCACGTTCCATACCGATTCGGTTCGAAGCCCGCATGATCGCGTACTTTCCCTGCGCAATCGTGAACGGAAGAATGTCCTTATTCACCGCGGAGTCTCCCGCGATGTATGCATGGGTCCCGACTTTCACGAATTGGTTGAACGCGCAAATGCCGCCGACTTTGACATGGTCTTCAAGAATCACATGCCCCGCAAGCTGTGTCGTATTCGCGATCACAACATGATCGCCGATCGAACAGTCGTGCGCGATATGCGAGTACGCCATAATCAAGCAGTGGCTACCAACACGCGTGGTTCCCCAGCCCGCTTTCGGCGACCCTACGTTGATCGTGACCATTTCGCGAATCGTGTTGTCGTCACCAATCACAAGCTTCGTCTGCTCGCCTTTAAACGACAGATCTTGAGGCGCGCCGCCAACAACAGCGCCCGCGCTGAAACGGTTGCGCGCGCCGATTTCGACAATGCCATGCTCGCTTCCGAGACTCACATGAGACTCAAGAACACAGCCTGGGCCCAGTTTAACGCGCCCACGGATAATACAAAACGGGCCGATGATCACGTCACTCGCGATCTCGGCCTCTTTTGAGATAACACTCGATGGATGAATTTGGCTCATCACGAACCTTTCGGAAATACCTTCGCTATCAAATCTGCTTCACTCGCCAGTTCGCCGCCGACATACATCTCACAGCGAAGCATCAATATCTGACCGCGATCCTTTGTGACCTCAGCTCGAAGCTCAAGCTGATCTCCCGGCAGGATTGGGCGACGAAACTTCGCATTGTTGATGCCGGCAATCGCCACGTCCATTTCCGGACCATTCGGATCGACGACCACGAGACATCCCGCCTGCGCCATCGCTTCGACCTGAAGAACACCGGGCATCACCGGGCGATGAGGAAAGTGACCAGAAAAAAATGGCTCATTGAACGTTACGTTTTTGATCGCGCGAATCTTCCAACCGATCCGATTCTTGGCTGCAAGATCGCGCTCCAAAACTTCAACGCGATCAACCAATAAGAATGGGTATCGATGCGGCAGGATGCGCAGAATATCACTTATTTCGTAGACCGGTTTTGATGCCATCTTACTTACTTCTTTTTATCGAATTCTTTTACGATCGCTTCGGTCAAATCGACTTCTTTAGCGCCCCAAAGGATTGCGCGACGATCAAGAATCGCTGTGTATTTTCCGTCTTTCGCGACTTTCTCGATGATGTCTTCCATCTTCTTCGCAATCGGCTCAAGCAGATCGCGCTCTTTCTTTTGGATGTTCGTCTGACTGTCCGAAACCTCTTTTTGGAACTTCATTTGCTCTTGCTGAAGTTCGAGCGCTTTCTTTTGGCGAGCGTCTTCCGTCAAAAGATTCTTCTTCTTTTCAAGGTCTTCAAACATCTTGCGAAGATCGCCGTCGCGCTTTTGGAACTCGGCTTTTTTCTTTTCGAACTCGGCCTGAAGGTCTTTCGACATCTTCTTTCCGGCGGCTGTTTCTTTGATCGCCTTTTCGATATCGACAACTCCGAGTTTCATTTCTTGAGCGTGAACCGTGGACGCCCCAACCGCTACGATCAAACCAGCCGTAAGAACCAATGCCTTAACTGTCATGCGAGAAACCATTTTCATAAAAACTCCTTAAGCTAAACCTGATGTCCAATACTAAATATATCTAAAGTCCAACACTCATACTCGATCAGAAAGGGGCTCCGATCGCAAACTGGAATTCGATAGCTCGTTCATCGAACTCCGGCCTACGATCCAACGGGAAACCCCATTCAAAGCGAAGCGGTCCAATCGGTGAAAACCAACGGAAACCGAATCCGACGTTACTGCGGAACTCGGAAAGCGCCAAAGTATCATCTGCGTTTCCGATGTCATAGAACAAGACCCCCTTGATTCCGGCCTCTTTGATCAACGGGAACTCAAGCTCACCCTGATAGAACAACTGCTCTGTTCCCCCGAACGGTCGCCATGCGCGGTTTTCCGCCGCTTCCGGCGAGTAGCCATTGGCGATCATATCGTCGTAAACTTTTTGCGAGCGCTTTCTTTTGGCAACCGAGAACCAGCTGAAACCGCGAAGCGAGTTCGCACCGCCGAGCAAGAACAATTCGTTGAATGGAGGCTCACGCCCCGGAACATTCGAACGAATGAACCCGTACGTCAGGTTACTGCGGAAAACGACATCCCAAACGACCTGCTCATAGATACGAGCCGTCGCAAGCCCCTTGGTGAACTGGTGATCGCCTCCCAGACCCGCGTACTCCATCGAAACCGAAGAGTAGATACCTTTGCTCGGAGTAAAACGGTCATTGCGGCTATCGTACTCCAGAGTCAGAGTCCCAGACGACGTAACGCCGTTCGGGTTCCCCGGTGGGTTCGGATCCGCCGGAGTCGGAACAGGGAAGAGCTGATGATCGCCGTCGGGTCCGAGGCCGATTTCAACAGATTCAAACTTATAACGAAGGAACGTGCGCAAGAACCGCGTGATCGGATAACCGACGCGCAAAGCTCCACCACGTTTAGTCTCTTCGTATTCCGTCGTCGTACGCTTTGAGAGGTACGCGTCGACGCCCATCGACCAGAGCGTGTCGTTGAAGTACGGCTCCGTGAAGTTGAAATTAAAGAGCGACTGGTTACTCGAGAAATCAATCGAAAGCCCAAGCCGCTGCCCGCGCCCAAAAAGATTCGTCTGATTCACCTGTCCGTTAAAGATGAAACTCGAATAACTCGAATAGCCCGCCCCGACTTGAATCGACCCCGTGTTGCGTTCCTTCACGACGATATCGAGGTTCATCAAATCCTGATTATCCGCAGGCGCCGACGAGTTGAAATTCACTTCGTCAAAGAAACCAAGGCGACGAACGTTGTCGACGGACTCACGACGACGAGTTTCATTGTAGAGTTCACCTTCTTGAATCAGAAGCTCACGACGGATGACTTTGTCGCGCGTCTTTGAGTTCCCGACCATGTTGATGCGACCAAAGTAAACCTTGTTCCCTTTGTCGATCTCAAACGTCAAATCGACTTCACGATCCGCGTCGCGCATGCGCGTGCGCGGGATAATGTTCGCGTACGCATACCCGAGATCACCATATTTGGCCTGAATCGTGCGAATATCCTTAAGAAGAGTCTCGTGATGATACCATTCAGCCGTATCGATTTCGATCGACTCATCGAGATCGCTGCGCGAGAAGAGAAGGTCGCCCGCGAAGTCGACGCTTCCGACTTTGAATCGCTCGCCTTCTTCGACACGAATCGTGATGTAAATACCCTTCTTATCGGGCGTTACATAGACCTGAGGACGATCCACCTTGATTTGAACGTAGCCCTCATTGAAGTACAGATAGTTGATCAGCTGTACGTCACGATCAAACGCGTCTTGCTTGTACGAACCGCTCGACGAAAGAAAACTAAAGAAGCCGCCCTCTTGAGTCTGCAGAAGCCCCTTGATACGGCCGTCCGTGATGTTCTTGTTTCCAAGAATCGTGATGCGCTTCACTTTAACTTTGTCGTTTTCTTGAATTTCAAACGTCAGTTTAACCGTGTCGTCACCGCGCGGATCTTTTCCGGCCGACTCCACCTTCGGGTTGATGCGCG
>JAVFAU010000035.1:0-10211 GCA_034002335.1 Bdellovibrionales bacterium
CGTGTGCTCTTCCGATCTAGATAAAGACCATGAAATTAAAACGACCTACATCGAGATTCGTCACGGCACTTGTCGCGGTCGCTTCGATCACGCTGATCGCAGGCTGCCGCGGCTCCATGGAAGACCGGGCCGAAAAAGTAACAGCGCGCCTAAGTAAAAAACTCGACCTCAACGACGAGCAAAAAAAGGAGTTTCAAACGCTCGTCGAGCAGGCGATCGCGGACATGAAGGAGAATCGCGAAACTCACCTCGCCCTTGGAGCGGAACTCGAAAAACAAGTCTTGTCCGAAACAGCGGATACGACGGAACTTAAAAACCTACTTGCGGCGCAAGCGACAAAACGCCAAGCCCTTACCGACAAATGGCTCGGCCTTGCGGCGCAATTCCACGCGAAACTAAACCCCGAACAGAAAAAGAAAGCCGCCGAGGCGATTTCAAAGTTCCGTTCGAAGTTTCAATCTAAACATCATGGACGACATGATCGGAAGAAGAAGTCTGATCATTCAGAAAAGCCGTAAGTACGGCCTGAAACCAGGGCCCGAGTTTCTCGGGCTCCGCCTTATGGCTCATTCCCGGAACCGGCACCACGTAACCTGGCCTTAAAACCGATTCATGAAACATCTTAAGTCCATCGTTCGGCCCGAGTTCCGTGAGTTTGAGATGCGTTCCTTTTAAACCAACCGGAATATCCGCAAGAGTCGGAAACCCGACAAGCGACACGCAAACAAACGGCAAACCTTGAAAGTCAGGTTCCGCCCGCAAGCGCGGGTTCAAGTGACTTAACTGACGAATCATCGAAACCGGCCAGCCACGCAAAAACAGCGAGAGCTTGCGGCTCTGACGATCCAACCAAGAGCGAGTTTGCGCCGTCGCGCCGGTCGCACCACGCGCCAAACCGGAAACATTGATCCACATCTGAATACCCGCGAGTTCGTGCGGCGCCGTTTTCAACAACTGCTCCACGAGCAAGCGGAACTCCGCTCCGCCTTGACCGAGCGTTGCTATGATCCGCCGGTCATGGGGCTGGTTGCGCAGCTCACTCCGAATCAGCTCCGCATTCGCAAGAAGACTGTTCTGTTTACGCGTTTGAATGACATCGGTCGTGAGTCCCGTTTTACGCCCCCAGGATCTCCACGTCTCGACATGTGACCCCCACTTCGCGCCGGGCGAAAGAGGGTCGACGCTCTCGATCACGCAAAGTTCAGCGCGCTCTTCGAGTGGAGTCGAAGCCGAGAACACGGAGCGCGACTCCGCCTCGGCCTGACCCGCCGCTTTCTGGGCGCTCAAGTTTCGCTGGGCCGCGATCAAATCGCGCAGAGCACGATCGACACGTTCTAGAAAATAACGATTTGGACGAATCGACGAAAGAATCTGAACCAAGGCCATCGAAACCATCTCGATGCCAAACACGCGCGTCATCTCTTCGAGCTCTCGCACGTTCGGCATTCGATCCGGAAAAGCTTCGACGATGGCCGAAACCTTGTGCGCCAAGTTCAACGCCAGCCGATCGCTTTCATCCTCAATACGCGGTAGTTTTAGGTCGACAGGCTGGGTTGTTTCCATATTTCCTAGGGCTTTCGAGTCTAACTCTCAGATTTATTCGCGGTCGCCGCCGCTTTTCGTTCTTTCAATTCCGTTTTGCAGATCTCGACCTTTTCTTCGTACTCGTCTTGGCGCTTCTGAAGCACCAGCTTGTACTGTTTGAAACGTTCGATGCGATCTTTTAAGAATTCCTCGCTCACACCGATCAGCTGCTTTTTATCGTTCAGGCCGATTTTGAATTCTTCCTCTTTATCTGTGACACGGTCAATCGGCTCCGTCCACTGAAGCTTCCCGCTGCCGCCAAGCGCCTTTGTTGAGATCTCGGCACGGCACTCGCGCAAAACGCCGTAGAGACCTTTCGACCCATACTTACGGTTTCCGTAAACATGGTCTTCCGTTTGATACACTTCGTTTTGAAGACGACGCAGCTCCTCGTTCATAAGAACCTTCTTTTGAACGATCATGTCTCCGTCTTTAACACCGACAGACGTGTCGCCTGAAATCTGCTCTTTATTATCGATCTTGGTATCGATCACTTCCGCCTTGTGCGGATTTGACGAACAGCCGATCAGAGACAGCGCCAAGATTCCCGCCGCCAACAAAGCGATGGCCGAAACCGAAAACTCGTTTAAAAAACGACGACTCACACGTTCGTTCTTTGAAGATTGCACCGAAGACGATTGCATTGAAAAACTCCCTCATGGCTGCTTAAGAAACACTTTAGCCATTGCTCTAGCGTAGAGAGCCTCCCCACCCTCCGCCAACACCTGTCGCAGCGCGAAGAACTATGTATTTTCAACAACTTGCTGCGCTGCAAACAGACTCGTAACCAACGAAGATTTGTGACTCTCACGTTTCAAATGCGGTACAATGCGCGAACCATTATGTATGACACGTTGATCGTAAAAAAATATGGCGGAACTTCTGTTGGCTCAATCGAACGCATCGAGTCCCTCGCGGACCGTCTGCATCGCGAATACGCGCTCGGCCAGAAGCCGATCGTCGTCGTCAGCGCGATGTCGGGAGAAACGAATCGCCTCATCAGTCTCGGCGAGCAGATCGACCCTGATTATCGCGGGCCGGCCTACGACATGCTGATCGCGAGCGGCGAGCAGGTTTCCATTTCTCTACTCTCAATCGCGCTGCAAAAGCGCGGCGTACCCGCAAGCCCGCTTCTCGCATACCAACTCGGCATTCATACCGACTCGACGGCCGCCAAGGCTCGCATTCAGTCGATCGACGTGAATCCTCTTTTGAAGTTGGCCGAACGTGGTGTCGTGCCCGTGGTAGCGGGCTTCCAAGGAATCGACGACGATCACAACATCACCACTCTCGGGCGCGGTGGAAGCGATACGACAGCGGTCGCAATCGCGGCGGCGCTCACCGCGCACTTTCAAACGCAAACAAACAGCGGGCCAAACGACGTTCCGTGCGAAATTTTCACCGACGTTCCAGCGGTCTTCACCGCCGACCCGCGACTTGTTCCGTTGGCGTCTGAAATCCCATCGCTTTCGTGCGAAGAGATGATGGAGATGGCCGCACTCGGCTCGAAGGTCCTCCACATCCGCTGCGTCGAAATCGCGGCGAAATACGGCGTCAAAGTTCACTTGCGCTCCACTTTTGAAGAGCGCGAAGGCACTTGGATCTTGCCTGATGATACATCAAATAACGCAATCGGAACCGCAAGCCCTTACGGTACAGCTTCCCAACAAGAAGGCGAAAATATGGCGCAAATTCTTATCGAACAACCCGTGGTCTCTGCCGTCACTCACGATGCCAACACGGCGGTTTTCAAGCTTCACCCCGTTCCAACAGGCCCGGACTTTTTGGCCGGACTCTTCGGCAACCTCGCGAAAAAGGGCGTCGTCGTCGATATCATCACCCAAACCGAAACGGACGAGGGCCAACGGCTCGCGTTTTCAGTCACGAAAGAAGACATTCCCCTTTCAAAACAAGTCCTCAAAGAGTTCGTCACCAACCCAGATCAAGTGACGCTCATCGAGAACATGGCGAAAATCTCCGTTGTCGGCGTCGGAATGCGCAATCACCCGGGCGTCGCCGCGCGCTTCTTCTCGGTTCTCGCTCAAAAGAACGTTCATGTTCACATCGTCACGACATCTGAAATCAAAATCAGCGCGGTCATCGATCAAGCTCTCTTGAAAGAGGCGGCCATCGCGCTACATACTGAGTTCGGACTCGACACCAAATCCAGCAATTGAGGACGTGCGTGCAGACAAAACAGGCCTACTCCATTCAAGACGGACGCGTTCTTTTAGGAAACCGTGAGCTTTTAGAACTTACAAAAGAATGTGAAACTCCGTTTTTTCTCTATAACGTCGATCACATTCGCACCCGCGCTCGGTATCTTCGCGAGGCCATGTCGAATCACCTCGGTATTCCGACATCCATTCATTACGCGATCAAAGCCAATACGAATCCCGCCATCCTGCACGCACTCAAGTCAGAAGGCCTTGCGGTCGATGTCGTCTCCGGAGGCGAAATCAGCTGCGCCCTCGCCAACAGCTTTCATACTTCGGACGTCTTGTTTTCAGGTGTGGCGAAAACCGTCCGTGAAATCCGCCAAGCTTTGCTTTTGGGCGTCAAACAAATCAACGTCGAAAGCCTTGGCGAGCTCGCGCGTATCGAAGAGCTCGCAAAACTCCACGCGGCGGATCTTCCCTCCGATACCGACGGCAAAAAAACCGTCTCTATCGGGCTTCGCTTGAATCCGAACGTTTGCCCGGAAACACACCCCTACATCACAACAGGACTTCGCGAAAACAAGTTCGGCATGGAGGAAGACGCGATTCAAGAGGCGGTCGAACGCCTAAAGAAAACCGATTCCCCTCTTCGACTCCGCGGTCTTAGTTTACACATCGGCTCACAACTCCTCGATCTCGACGCGCTTAACGAGGCGCTCGAAATCGGAATGCGCGTGCAACAAGAAGCCAGCCTCGCTCTTGGCTACGGGCTTGATCGCTTCGACGCGGGCGGCGGCATCGGCATTCGCTACGAGACGATCGAAGAAAAGCTCGAGTACGAGATTATGGATCAGTACGCGAGCCTTCTCGCAAAGCATCTTAAGCCCGCCATCGCCAAAGGCAGCCTCAAGGAACTTCTTCTTGAGCCCGGACGCTGGCTCGTGGCTCGCTCGGGCCTTCTTGTCACCGAAGTGCAGTACACAAAGTCGACTCAGCATAAGTCTTTTGTCATCGTCGATGGGGGCATGAACCTTCTCATTCGTCCCGCTCTCTATGAAGCCGAGCATCGCATTGCTCCGCTGGCCTCGCTTGCGAACTCCGCCGAGCAAACGGTCGATATCGTCGGTCCAATTTGTGAGTCGGCCGATTTTCTTGGGCGCGATCGCAGGCTTCCCGAAATCAAACAAGGCGATCGCCTCGCTGTTTTCGATGCGGGCGCCTATGGGCGCTCAATGAGCAGCAACTACAACCAACACGGCTGGCCTCATGAATACATCTACGAAAACGAGACTCTCAGTCGCCGCGACTCGACCCCATAAACGATCTCTCAGCGCCGCCTCGTTTTGAGACGGCGATTCCCCTACTGTTTTCTCTCTTCGAACCCAGGACGTTCATCGCAATGAGCCGCGTTTTACTTATTCGAATGCGCGATAAACCGATAAGTACTCATGGGAAGAACAACGCGATACGCCCGCTATGCTTCGCTTTGTGCCGCACTTTGCGCGATCGCGACATTCGGATTAACCGCCTGCGGTAACGACGCTTTCTCCGTTCGAGAAGATTTTAGCGAAGGTGGCCCAAAACGCGACGTCAAAATCGACTGGCCTCAAAGCGTCGCAACCGACGTCGCACGCTCCGGTGGCGGCTATCGTGTTTACATTCGCCGCGGCTCCGCCCCGACTGAAACCAACACGACTCCTATTCGCGTTGAAAATCCGGGTGATGGCACGACACACGTCACGACTCTCACGACGAAGCTCTCGAGCGGCACGCACTATATTTCCATTCAAGCGTATTCAAACAGCGGCAAGTCGGCCCTCTCATCTCCCATCACGCTGAAGGTTGACTGAAGTATGCTTATGAGAAAAACCCTCCTCACACTCTTTAGCTTCTCCCTCGTCGCCCTACTGACCGCGGCGGACCAAAAAAACGGCGACGTCTTTGACAACGGTGCGATTTTCAAACGACACGAGCTCAACGAGCTTGTCGAACCAAACACTGTCGTCGTGAAGTTCAAAAACCTCGACATAGCGAGCATCCAAGCTAAAGGAATTTCGCCTCAGAAGTTCAAAGAAGATCGTTTTTCAAACGCACTGAAGGCCACGGGCGGAGAAGGACGCGTTCTCAAAACCTCGCACGAGACCCAATTCGGAGTCATTCGTACGGAACACGAAGACATCGCAAGCGTGATCCAGACGCTTTCGAAACGAGAAGACGTCGAATACGCGCAGCCAAACTTTATCTACCGAAAAAGCGCGGTCCCCAACGATCCCGAATACAATCGCCAATGGGGCCTTAAGAATACGGCGCAGACAATAGCGAACACGCATCTATCAGAGTCGATTTATACGACCAACAACGCCGGACTCGCGAACCGCGATATGGGGTTCGAAGCCGCGTGGGACAAAGTGACGGACTGTTCAAACGTCGTCGTCGCCGTGATCGATACGGGCATTAAGCTGGACCACGACGATATCGCTCCCAATCTCTGGGAAGATCCAATCGCTCCAGGGGTACACGGCCGAGACACGGTGAACGGCGACAACGATCCGACCGACGACGAAGGCCACGGAACCCACGTCGCGGGAACAATCGGCGCCAGAGGCAACAACGCCATCGGAACGACGGGCGCTTGTTGGCAAGTAAAACTCATGGGAGTCAAAGTTCTTGGGGCGGATGGTTCCGGTACGACGGTCTCAATCATCGAAGGCATCGAATACGCCGTCGACAAAAATGCGCACATCCTCAACATGTCCCTCGGTGGCGGTGGCGCGCTTGATCCGGCGTTTCGAGACGCCGTTCGGGCCGCAAGCGATGCCGGCGCCCTCCTTGTCGTCGCCGCGGGGAACGAAGGCCGCAACAACGGTTCGACCGCGACCTACCCATGCAACTTCAGTGCGGCCAACCTGATCTGCGTCGGCGCTGTCGATCAGCGCTTTAGTATCGCTTCGTTTTCGAACTTCTCGCCGATTCATGTCGACATCGGCGCTCCGGGAACGAACATCATCAGCACCGACGTCGGCGATCGCGTCTCGCGCTTGCCGACGACATGGATCACGTCCACTTTGGGCCTAGGAAGCGGTTTCGCGATAAATGGTCCAGACTACATTCTTCAGAACCCTTCGAACTGGAATGGCGTCAATAGATACGCCAATAGCGCAAATGACCGCGCCTACACGAACGCGCGTTTCGATTTGAATGACCTCGAATTCGTTCAACTCGGCGTGGGCATCAATGGTTCGGTCGAAGAGGACTACGACTTTCTTGATTTCTTCGCCAGCCCGAGCGTCGCCAACCCCATTGGAGCCGCCTATCTTGGTACCGTGACCGGAAGTACAGGCGGACGGGCCGTAAAAGGAACTTTCTCCGCCCGTGTCTGCAACGCCTCCGCGACTTGTTCCGTCGGACTCGAATTTTCAAGTGACACAGATACCGACGACATCGGCTACCGCATCACGGAACTCTACATGGAAGGCGTTTTGACGGGCTCGACAACGGGATCTTATGCGATGAATGGTACGAGCATGGCCACTCCCCATGTCGCCGGTCTCGCCGCCCTCATTAAAGCTCACAATCCTTCGTTCACGGCCAGCGACTTGAGAAGCGCCATTTTGACGACAGGCACGACCATCTCGACGCTGAGTTCGCGCTTTGCGACGAGCGCTGTCGCGAATGCGCCAAACGCGCTCAACTTTATTCCGGCTTTGCATTCTGTAACAGCAGAAGTCGTTCCCGACAGCGCCTCGAAAACCGCGGCGCCAAATGCCGTTCCTTAACAGTTCGAAACGCGCTTCTTGACGCCCCAAAAAAGGCATGCGAGCTAACGGGCATGAATAAGCCCGCATCTCCGCCCTCACCCCCTTCTGACATTCTTCTTGTTCCTCTCCTCAATCGACTCGCACACCATCGCGGGCTTTACACGGGAGACGGGGTCAATCACGCCGGAGATCGTTTTCATGCGAAGCTCGAAATTAAAGCAGAACTCGACACGCAACTCATTGCGATCCGTTTTCGCGCAAGCGATGCGGACAACGCGTTTCACGAAGAACGAACCTGGATCACCGAGAATCTCTTAAAAGGCGGCATCGGCCTTTGGACGGTTTCTACAAACACACCTGGCATTTTGGAAATGGAACTTGTCGAAGATACAAACGATGGGTCTTACTCGACCCGCGCGGTCTTTCGTCTCGGAAATCCGGACGACCTTTCGCGCTTCCGCCAAGAAATCAGCCTGAGCATTCGACACGACGGCGGTCTCGAGTATGTTTATTCGTGGGGCGTGCCTCACGAAAAGTTCGGAGTAAAAACAAAAGCTCTGCTGCGCCCCGCAGTCGACACGGAGCAAGATTGGTAATGCCGTCTAGCATGTGATCGCGCGAAACAGACGCATGATCACCTGAACAATTGCCACCTGAACTTGCCTCATGAGCGCGGTTTCGTGCTAAGCTTGGTGGGCGCTAAAATTCAAATCAGATCAGAGGGGGCTTTGATGGGGAAATCAGGAACGGGAACAAGCGGAACGCAGGCCTTTTGGACCGCTCGCTACCCTAAAGGAATACCAGCGACAATCGAAGCTAGCGTCGAGCAGTATCACTCTCTCGTGGAAGTTTTCGACGAGATGGTCGGCCGCTTTCCTACCAATCCTGCTTTCACGTGCATGGGTAAAACGCTTACGTTCAGCGAACTCAACCGCAAAGCCGAGAGCTTCGCCGCGTTTTTGCAAAATGAATTGAAAATGAAAAAAGGCGACCGGATCGCCATTCAGATGCCGAACGTGTTGCAATACCCTGTCGTTCTTTTCGGCGCTTTGAAAGCGGGTCTCGTGATCGTCAACACGAACCCTCTTTATACGGATCGCGAAATGAAGCACCAGTTCAACGACGCGGGCTGCACGGCCATCGTGATCTTGGCGAACTTCGCGTGCAATCTTCAGAAGATCGTTCACGAAACGAAAATCCAACACGTAATCGTAACTGAAATCGGCGACCTTTTGGGCTTCCCAAAGAGCCTTGTCGTCAATTCCGTCGTCAAACACGTCAAGAAAATGGTTCCGACGTTCTCTCTGCCGGACGCGATCCCGTTCAACAGCGCACTTGAGCGAGGCGCCGCGCTTACGTGCACTCGTGTTCCCGCGGAACTCGATGAAGTCGCATTCCTTCAATATACGGGCGGCACGACCGGAGTCTCAAAAGGCGCGATGCTCACTCACCGCAACATCATCGCCAACATGGAACAAATCCGCGCGTGGATGCTTCCACGCCTCGTCGAAGGCGAAGAGATCGCTGTTTGCGCCCTTCCCCTGTACCACATCTTCTCGTTCACGGTGAACGCGCTCGCGATTGCGAAATACGGCGGCCACAACATCCTCATCACAAACCCACGCGACATCCCGGCCTTCTTGAAAGAGCTTAAAAAGTATCGCGTCACGGTCTTCACCGGCGTCAACACGCTTTACAATGCGCTGATGAACCATCCGGAGTTCAGCAAACTCGACTTCTCTTCTTTGAAAGTCGCCGTCGCTGGCGCAATGGCTCTTCAAAAAGCCGTCGCGGAACGCTGGAAGTCGATGACAAACTCGCTCATCGTCGAAGGTTACGGACTCACGGAAACTTCGCCCGTGGCTTCGTGCAATCCGATTGATGGAACCGATCGCACAGGCACAATCGGCCTTCCTCTTCCTTCCACGCTTATCAAAATGATCGATTCCGACGGCAACGAAGTTCCACTGGGAGAACCGGGAGAACTTTGCATCAAAGGCCCGCAAGTCATGAAGGGCTACTGGCTACGCCCAGACGAAACAAACAACGTCATGACGGCGGATGGTTGGTTTAAATCTGGCGACGTCGGAGTTATGGATGCCGATGGTTTCAGCCGCATCGTCGATCGCAAGAAAGACATGATTCTCGTTTCCGGCTTCAACGTTTATCCAAACGAAATCGAAGACGTGATCGCAAGTCATCCGGGCGTACTCGAAGTCGCGGCTATCGGGATTCCCGATGAAAGATCCGGCGAAGTCGTAAAAGTCTTCATCGTAAAAAAGGATCCAAGCCTCACAAGTGAGCAAGTGATCGAGCATGCGCGTAAAAATCTGACAGCTTATAAAGTGCCCAAAGCCGTCGAATTCCGAAATGAATTACCGAAAACAAATGTCGGTAAGATTCTGCGCCGCAGCTTGCGCGAAACACAGGCGTAAAGCTCTCAAGCCTCATAAAACAGCCGCTAGCTTTGCAAGCGGCTGTTTTCGCATCGCATTATCTTTCCTTTTTTCAGGACTTTTGTCTTGCTAGCGACAAAAAGCCTTCCTAGCCTAGTCTGGTTCCAATTTGGGTCTATGTGATTTCTACAGACCCCACGACAGACCAAGGAGAAGTTTCTTATGTCGAAAAAATGATTTCCAACGGCTCGTCTTTTTATTCTTGCACTCATAACGGTGGTTTCAGTCTCGGCCCAAACTGCCCCAATGCACCC
>JAVFAU010000036.1:0-10187 GCA_034002335.1 Bdellovibrionales bacterium
TCTTTGACGACGGTTTCGATCGCGGACTTCAAGTTGTTGTAACCAAATGTCGGAAAGAGATGCAGTTCGTAGCGAATTTCCGTGCGGCTTAAAAGACCGGCCACGATTTCGGCCATCTTAAGACCGTGCGCTTCTTTTGATTCGGCGGCCGTCGTGATCGGTGTCGTACGAAGCTTCGTCGATGCCGGCAAGGTGACGCCGCGAGCGGCCTCGAAGCCTCGAAAGCCGTTGTCGAAGACCGCGACTTTTACTTTCTTCGAGCCGACTTCAATGATTTGGCTGTCGATTTCAATGCCGACATCCATGGCCATGGCATCGAGACTCTCGCTGAGAATGCGATCAACGGTTTCATTGGCTTGTGCGCCCGGTGTGGCGACCATGAAAATGAATGAGCTGAATGAGGCCAACAAAAGACCGGTCGTAAATACAGACGCTTGCTTTATGCTGTGATGTGTCATGAGGCGGAATCTAGGACGGCTTGCGAAGAAGATCGAGTGCTAGATCGTATTATTGAAAATAATTCCGTACGGCAGACGAAAAAAACCGCTCTCCTATGGGGCGTGACGGTGTCGTGCCCGTGGGAAGAGCGGTTTATGCCATCGTCCCTGATGGGGCGCGAGGCTGCCAGAAAGGCCTTTCAGAAAGGCCTTTCAGAGAGGCCCCCCTTATCGGTACTACCACCAGCGCCAGCGGTACCAGCGGTAGGAGTAACCATACCAAGTGTAGGTATAATAATTGGTGTAATGATACCGGTAGCCCCAGTAGTGGTAAGTCGGAGCGTAGAAACGACCGAAATTGAACCAAACATACCAGGAAGCCGTCGAAGAATCGTGATCGAGTTCTCCCTGAGCCGTGATCGTTTTGAAATCACCCGCAAGAGACGCGATTTGAGTGATGCTCGCCTGATTAGGTGAAAGCTCCGATTGAAGCTCAAGCACGCTTGTTTCTCCTGTCGTATCGTTGACACGGACAACGACGGTCGCCGGAAGATCCTTCGCGCGAAGGGCTTGCTCGTTTGCTACGAGAGTTTCGTTATCAAGCTCGTTTGCTAGGGCTACGTTTCCGCCCGAAGTGAAACCTGAGAAAAAAGTCGTCGAGAAGATCAGCCCTGAAACTAGGGGCATCAGAATGCGCATGGCCATTTGGCCCTCCTTCGTTTATACCATCGTCATACCGTTATCGGTCGATAGCCGCTTTATACAGCAATCAGATATTAGACCTCACAGGCCTTGGCAACCTGTGTCGTACCAGGTGATAGAAAATGGAAGAAAACTCAAACTCGGACCGTAAAAAACGTGGAGCTTTGCCACGAACGGGCGCGGCGGCTGTTCAAAAAAACTCAAAGATTCCAAGAGTTTTAAAACTGGCTGCTTCGTTATCTGACGAGACGACTGCCAGTTTCTTTGCCGTTATGAACCCGGGGCTTGAGGCCCAGGCGCGCCGCGAGGTGGAGACGTGTCTTGGGGCGCGAAATCTTGAGATTGTGACGGGCGGTATACAGTTCGAGTCGACATGGGGGCTGGTGAGACGAGGCCAGCCGAAGCTGAGAACGATCTCGCGTGTTTTGGTGCGAGTGGATCAATTTGGCGTGCGTGATTTTCAAAAGCTGCATCGAAAGATCGTGGGGTTACCGTGGGCCTCGTGGATCAAGGAGGGCGTGGGGCTTTCGGTGCGAGCTTCGAGTCACCGTTCACGCCTTCGTATCAAGCGTGCGATTGAAGAGACGGTTGAGGAGGCTTACGGCCAAGTGATGCCGGGCGGTGATACGACGGTTTTGTGTTTGGTGCGTATGGAAGAAGACATTTGCACCATCAGCCTTGATCTCTCGGGCGAGCTTCTACATAAGCGCGGCGTGCGCGAGGATGTCGGCAAAGCACCGCTTCGTGAAACATGGGCGGCGGCGATGGTCGAGCGTGCGTTCGAACTGATCGCGCAAGAAGCATCGCTTGCAAAGCGCTTCGATGCCGGATGGCAGTGGGTTGAGCCGATGGCGGGAACCGCGGTCTTTTTGCGAGAAGCTCTCGCGATGAATAAAGCGGGTGAGACGGGCGAGGCGCGCACGTACGCCATTGATGAAGTTTATCGATATACGTCGTCGAATGAGGCGTCAGCCGTGCTTAGAGAGCGCACCGGTTCCACGACGGATGAATGCCAGGTGGGTGGCCGAATCGACTTTCTCGCGAAGTTGAGTGAAGCGATCATTTTAGATCGAGACCCGGTTCAATTAAAGCGGGCTGAAGATGCGTTCGAAAACACGCATTCGGAATTCAAACGGATTCGCTTTCACCGTGCGGAACTGAATGCGGACTTGAGCGTGGAACTCGATCAAGTGCGGGGGGAACCTGTGCAGGCGCGATTTGTGATCGTGAATCCTCCGTGGGGAAAGCGTCTCAAGGGCAAAGACTCGACAGGTGATGCGCAGGGGCAGGTGAGATTGATGGAGATCATCGACTCTCGTTTGATGCCTAGAACGGTCGGTTTTACGGGGCTTGTCGTTCTGATTGTTCCGCGAATTTCTGGCGGATTGGTGTCTCCGCCGAACGGTTGGGTCGAGCGTCCTGGGTTTGAGTTTCGAGCGGGAGGGATTCCTGTTGTCGCTCGTTATTTCGTCATTTCCCGCTGATCTCTGCCTGCCTTGTCGTGGGGGCGTAAGTGAATGTCAGGATCTGGTGAGTTTTTTGCGAAAAGTGTTTCGACACTGGTTGGCGCGGCTCGTTCCTTGTGGCTTCCGGGTGACAAAGGCAGGTGACAACAGCGTCTGACTTTAATAGCTCCTTGCCTTAAGGGAGAGGGGTGTTGAATGAGCAAGCTTACCACTAAGAATCTGGCGACTAAAAATCTGGCGCCGAAAAATCTCATGAAGACGTTTGCGACGTTGTGTCTTGCGACCGGTCTTGCTGGAAGTTTGATCGGCTGCCAACCGAAAGACGAAAAAGTTTCGACTCGTGGTGGAGGAGCTCGTGCCGGTAGCAGCACATGGGTCCCGCTTGATTTCGATGATCGTGGCGCTGAGTACTCGCGCTCTCTTTTGATCGAGTTGGCGGATGTCGCGCGCCAAGCTGAAACCGTCCTCGCTCAAGCAACAGCTCAAGATGGCGCGTTTGCGGCACCTAAGCAGCAATGTGAACGTGCGCAGAAGTTTAGTTCTCCCGAAGGAACCATCGAGTTTTTAACGACGTCTCAGAAATGTGAAGAACTCGGACAGACTTTTCAGGCCGTACGCAACGGTCGAGAACTTTCGTTTGCGACGTTCGGCACCGTTGAAGGCCAAGATGGCGCGGAGAAGCGTGTTGTCGCTTTTAAAGTTCAAGGCAAGGGTGTTGGAACCGATCTCAAACTTGTTTCGAATCCCAAAGACACTTTGCGGGTAAGAAGTTTTCGTTTTCTAGACGGAAGCTTTCTTAGGGAAGTCGACGGTGCTCAATATGGAATCGAGTCTTCGGGAGCAGCTCTTCTGCAGTACGGAATTTTTTATGAGACAGAGAGTAGTTACAGCTTGAACCTCAAAGCCTTCCTCGATGACGGGCAGATTGAAACGAAGATCACAGGCTCACTTCTGTACGATCCGGTTTCGAAGAAAGTGGTCGCGTATCTTCCGCTTGAAAAATCAAATCGCGTTGATTTGACGGTTTTAAGCGCACGTCGCGGTCGAACGGGGACTTTTGTAGGGCGCCAGGAGTTTCGTGGATCTGGCAGTTTGAATGATGTCGTGAAGTTGGATGTTGAAGCGTGTCGCTTTCCGGAGGGGCGTGTAGACTCTCGTTTCACGGTTCAAGCTCGTGGCGGAAAGCCGCCGGAAGATCCGGCGAAACGATATAAAATCGATTCGAAAGTCGAATACGTAAGCTCACATGAAACCGGGCTTGCCGGTATGTCGGAGGCGTCGGCGAAGCCTCTTTCGGCCCAACTCTGTAACGAACATCGCGCGATCACGTTCTCCGAATATTATTCGGGACTCTTGTTCTAGGTGAATCTTGGTTCGTGGTTAGTCCGGACCGTAGGGTACGGACCTTGGTAGCGGGTGCCGGGCTCGTAGGCGCTGTAGGGATACCTAGGAAAAATATCTAGGCAAAATGGTTTCGGTATCCAATACAAGCGCCGAGAGGAAGTTCATGAACCGCCAGTCGCAGGGTTTGCCGGTACGGGTGTCGGTGCGACCGTGGCATCGCCAGCCGGAGCGGCAGGGGTCTCAGTAGCTGACTTTGTGTCGCTAGCTGGTTTTACGATTTCCATGTATACGGGCCAGTGGTCGCTCACGCCATAAGCGGAGTTTTCGCCAAACCGGGCCGGGCTGCCGTAGCGATTGACCTGATACTTTGATCCGTTGGGAATGCGAACTGACTCCGGATCAAGACGCCAGCCAGTCGTCGCAATCGAAGCGCGGCGAACGAGCAGCGAATCAAGAAATGACCACTCTGTTTTCGGATGAAAGTAATGTGTACCTTCGCACTTTTTGCAGCCGTCGATATGCGCCACTTGCCAACGGTCGTTAAGCGTCGTTTTGAAGTATCCCTCAGTCGCATCTTCGGTGCGAGTGATGTTGAAGTCCCCTCCGACGATCGCGACGACATCCGGTGGAAGGTCTTTTTCGATTTGATTCAGAAACTCCACGGCTTGTTTGCGCAAGTAAGTCGGGTTGGCTTGCGACGGAAAGTGAAGGCCAAAAAGAAGGGCCTTGGTGCCGTCCGGAAGCAGGGCTGGAACTTCGAGCAGTCCCCGCGTACGTGTAGCGGCGTATTCGCCATCTGGATCGGCGGCTTTCATAGGGATGCGGTGAATTTTAGGTTCTCGCCACATCGGAAAACGCGAGAGAACGGCCGGGTCGATGCCACGCGGATCAAAACTGTCGATGACAGTCGCTGTGACGTAGCCTGAGTCTTTAAGGTGACGGTCGCGGAAAAGCTCAAGAACACGCTGGTTTTCAACCTCTGCTAGGATCGCGATGTCAGGCCCTTTGCCGTCGCCAAGCTGTTTGAAGACAGCCGCGAGTCGGCGCATTTTCTTTTCGAGAACTTTTTCGTTCCAGTCTTTTTCAAGGCATTCTTGGCGACGGTACGTGCTTGAATTCTTATTGCAGCCTTCGCGAATTTTTCGTTCTGATTTTCTCGCGAGGGGAAGATAGGTGAAATCTTCGGTGCCTTCATCGTGTTCCGTGTCGAAGAGGTTTTCTACGTTGTACGTCATGATCGAGACGCGTGGACCTTGAATCTGTTCTGCCTTTTTGCCGCCAAACGAAGTGCATCCGACGACGAGGGCGAAGAGGGCTGCCGGAACAAGTGCCAATGCGCTCATGGCTGCAAAGTGACGGGTTCGAGTCGTGTGAAAAGGCGAACGAAACTTGAGCGGTTGTTTCATGCGGGCGGTCCTTTGAAGTTCTTGAGGACTTCTTGAAAGTCATTTTTCTTTGAACAAGAGCAGTTCGCTTCTCGCCTCTTTCACGCCTGGAAGCAACTTTTTGAATGCTGTTTTTTTGAATTCGACGTTGATTCCGAGATGCGGCACCTCTACGAACATGCTTGTTTGCAGAGCGCTTATGGAAGAATGCGTCTAAGTGTGTAAGGGATTTGTTAGGTTTTTTCGGGCAATGCTTCAAACCGCTGAATTTGTCTTGTTTTGGGGTGTCCTCATGGGGGAAAAGTCTGGGGCCGACGGGGCGAATCTGGAGGGGGATTTAGTGGCGCATGACCGTTTTACGAACAGCTACATGAAGAGCTACACGAACAGTATGAGCGACATACGTGCATACGATCGCGACACGTTTTCTTACGTGATGAACTCAGCTCGCAAGATCGCTTTGGTATTTTGCGCGACCCTGATGGTCGGTTTGCCTTTCGGTTTACCATCAATTGCCTTCGCTCAGTCTGAAGGAACGCTTGAGGCCGAAGAAATGCGTTCCACGCCTTACGAGACCCGAGACGCGGGCACTGCGAGTGGTGCGACGTCCGAAAGCCGGGCCTCAATCGTTCAAACTGGCTGGAGTCAGTTTAAGCGAGATATTCGCGTTCGTTTCTTCAACTTCACATCGGCGGATATGGCGCAAGTGCATGAAGACGGCGGTCGTCTTCAGACTTACAACTATTTCTCGCTTGAGTACCGTTTATCACGCCACGAGCGCATCGCGTTTCGCCCAGCTTTTACATATAACTTCGCCGGTTCGGACGACCGCGGACAGCACCAAGATTCTGAGTTTGCCTGGTCGGACTCCTACATCAACTACGCGAACTATTCACTGCGTTGGTTGCCGTTTGATCTCGACTATTCGACAAGCGTTCGCTTCTACTTGCCGACAAGCGAGTCGAGCCAGTCGCGTGGTACGATTCTTCGTATCAGGCCTTATTTGATCGCGGGGGCGCCGCTTACGACTCGCCTCTCTTATGCGGTTCATTTTCAGCCTGACTTCTACATTCAAAGCCGCACGGGCTATGCAAATGCGCGTGGTTACGCGAATGGCAATCGCAACTACGGCTACAAGATCTTTACGGAAATGAATTATCGCCTTACCCGGGTCTTTTCTTTGGGTGGAAGCGTCGGGCACGATCAAATGTGGCATCATGAAATGCCGATCGAGAACGTCGATGTTTATCGCACGGAGAATATGAACATCGATGCGTCTGTCGGCATTTACTACGGCGGCCTTTCGACCGCGATCGGCGTGTCGCAATCGCGCAATCTCGCGCGCAAATCTGGCGAGTTCACCTTGTTCAATCAAGACGAGACTCAGTACTTCGCGCGTTCGTACTACCGATTTTAACAGTTTTTAGCTGAGAAAAATAAAACTACAGGTTTCTTGAAACGACTCGAGCTCAATCGAGTCGCGGCATTTAAGGTGGCCTTAGGCGCTGAGGCGACGGCGTTCGCGCCATTTGAGGAACAAGAAGACCATAAGGCCGATAGCCAGTGCCGAGAAGAGGTAGATCTTCGCGGTCTTGAAGTAGTGCAGAATCTCGCGGCCGTAGAACGTCACGAAATAAATCTGTGTCGGAACCGAAATGCCAGCCGCGAGCGCGTCGACGGCTAGAAATTTCCACAGCGATAGGCCCATTGCTCCGCACATTAAGTGGCCGGGAAAGCGCACGCCAGGAGTGAAGCGGAACACGATGACTGGCCAGTAGCCGTATTTTTGCATCCAGCCGCGCACCTTCTCCAGGCGCTCTGGGCTGACCATACGGCCGAACCACTTGGTGTGAAAAAGCGACGGGCCGAACTTCTTACCTAAGAAATAGATAAGGTAGTCCGAGCCCATCACCGCAAAGAAAGCCACGGTCGCGAGGACATGCACGTTGACGACGTGCACGCCTTCGGGATGAGGCTCAGCCGGGAAAAGCGACATGTGGCCGACGAAACCGGCACTCACGAGAATCACTTCTTCAGGAAGTGGTAGGCCAAAGGCACTGAGAATCATGAAACCACAGACGGCTCCGTAAACCGCCCAAGGTTGAAATGCCAATGCTCCGAACGTCTGCTGAATAAACTCTTCCACGTTTCGCTGTCCCGGTTAGTGCTTACTTGCGACGAACTGTTTTGATGACGACAGGTGTTACTGGAACGTCCTGCATGCCTGCGCGGATTGTCGTTGGTACCGCGCGGATTTTGTCGACGACATCCATACCTGCCGTGACTTTACCGAAGACGGCGTAGCCAAACGCGGGGCCTGGACCTGAGTGGTCGAGGAACTTGTTATCAACTGTGTTGATGAAGAATTGCGACGTCGCCGAATCGATGACCGAAGTACGAGCCATCGCGATTGTGCCGCGGTCGTTCTTGAGTCCGTTTTGAGCTTCGTTTTTGATCGGAGCGTTGGTTTCCTTCGGACGAAGAGACTCGTCCATGCCGCCACCTTGGATCATGAAGTCTTTGATCACACGGTGAAAAACGAGTCCGTCGTAGTGCTTGCTGTCGACATATTTCAAAAAGTTTTCCGTCGAAACGGGCGCTTTCTCTCCGTTGAGTTCGACGTCGATATTTCCGAGTGATGTTTCAATGACCACTGTTGTCATTTTAGTGTCCGCCATTTTAGTGCCTCCTGATGTCGTTTGCTTCGCAGTTGCTTTTTTCGTCTGATCCGCAGCTTTGGCCGCGGCTTGGACGGGGTTTGCAAAACCCAACGTGAACATGAATGCGATGGACGAAAGGAATGCCACCATCGTGCCCCCGATGCCTAGAATTGAATTGAGAATTTTCTGTGATGAAGTCGTCAGAATGCTCATAGTCGCCGGAGCGACGGCTAGCGTACGTGAGTTGTTCATAGTTTGAGTCCTTTTTGATTCGCCGGGTCAAAAACTTCGGCGCTTGTTTCGACTGAACTGATATCTCGAAAGGGTCGTTCAGGGGGTTTCAAAAGGCAAGTTTGTGGGTACGATACTGATCTGAGTCAGAGACACAGGGGTGAAAGGGGAGCTTCACATGCCAGGGAAAAGTGCAGACGTCCGGAATTTCTATCAATCACCTCCCGAGCTGCCAAATCCATGGGCATCAAATGGCTCCCTTCAACGCGCGATCCGAGCGCGAGTCTCGGCTGAACAGTGGGAAGAGTTTTCTGCGGAACTCTCGGGGTTTGCCGCTCAAGTGGTTCCTTTAATCGAGCCCCTAGGTTTGCAAGCGGAGCGCGAGGAGCCTGTTCTTGAGCCGTACGATGCGTGGGGAAACCGGATTGATGAAATTCGAATGAGTCGCGCGTGGTCTGAACTCGATGCCATCGCGGCTCGTGAGGGTATGGTCGCGACGGGGTATGAGCGCAAGCACGGCGCGGCTTCACGGCTTCTGCAGTTCGGAAAGCTTGCGCTGTTTCATCCGGCGTCGGGGTTTTACACCTGTCCACTTGCGATGACCGATGGTGCGGCCCGTGTGATCGAGTTGTACGGCGACGCTCAAATGAAGGAACGGGCTTTTCGTCATCTCACGTCGCGCGTGCCAGGTGATTTTTGGACGTCTGGGCAATGGATGACCGAACGGATCGGTGGCTCCGACGTTTCGCAAACGGCGGTCACGGCTCGTTTTGAACATGGAGAGTGGCGTCTTTACGGCGACAAGTGGTTTACATCCGCGACGACGTCACAGATGGCGATGGTCTTGGCGCGCGTGGATGATGAGAAACACGGCCAGGGTCTCGCGCTGTTTTATGTCGAGCTTCGCGATGCGCGCGGGCGCCTGCGGGGAATTCGCGTGAATCGCTTAAAAGAAAAACTTGGAACGAAGGCGCTTCCCACGGCCGAACTCTCTCTTGAAGGCGTGCCGGGCGTGATGATTGGCAAACCAGGGGAGGGCGTGAAGAAAGTGGCGGGACTTTTAAACGTCACGCGCCTTTACAACTCTGTTTGCTGTGTTGGCGCGATGGCGCGCGGGTTACAGCTGATGACCGCGTATTCGCTTGAGCGTCGCGCCTTCGGTCAGTTGATTGCCGATCATCCTCTTCATGTCGAAACACTCGCGAGCATTCGTGCGCGAGCGGCGGCGGCGACAGAGCTCGTGTTTCACGCCGTCGATTTAATGGGGAAAGAAGAGTGTGGAGAGGCGACGCCGGAAGAGTCGTTACAACTGCGTATCCTGACGCCTCTTGTGAAGCTCTATACGGCGCGCGAAGCGATTCACAACGCGAGTGAGACAATCGAATCCTTCGGCGGCGCGGGCTACATTGAAAACACGGGGGTGCCTAAGCTTCTGCGCGATGCCCAGGTGTTTCCGATTTGGGAAGGTACGACCAACGTACTTTCACTCGATACGTTGCGAGCAATGGGCAAAGACAACGCGCTTCAGCCGTTGATCGTAGATATGACGAGCCGGCTGAAAGGGGTTCCGTCTTCTTTGCCTAAGGCGCGCATTGAGCGAAGGCTTTCAGGCCTTGCGTATCACGCCAAGAAAAAAGCCTCGCAATCGCCCGAGTTGCAGCAGCAATCGGCGCGTGATTTCGCGATCGCACTCGCGCAGACGGTTGCGGGGGTTTTGCTTCTCGAACGAGCGGTCGCAGACTCGCTTTCGGGACTGGCGGCTTCGAGGTTTATTGGCCTGATCGGTGAATGGATGCCGCGAGAAGACGATATCGGCGCTTTGGAACTCGCATCCGTCAAAAAATTGGCGCTTGAGTCGTACTAGCGCCAGACGATCGTCGCTTGCGGCGACGATATTTTGGCGAAGGCTACAGTACTTTGTGTTCAATAGAACATGCTCGAATGCGGCAAGATGGACATTCC
>JAVFAU010000037.1:0-9901 GCA_034002335.1 Bdellovibrionales bacterium
AAAGCCGCCGTTTTCTCCAATGACTCCGTGGACCGGCCAAAAACGTGCGATCATTTCGCACCAACCGGCGGGGCGGCCGGTGACGGGGACGACGCGAATTCCGGCATCGTGCAGGCGCCAAAGTCGTTCATACGCCTCGGGCCTTAAGACGCCTTCGTCCGTGAGCGTGTCGTCGATGTCGGTGAAAACCGTGTGGATGTCTGACGACTGAAAGGTCGACAGGGGGCGCATGCGAGTTGTCGAAATACCGGTCTGGCTGTGACTTGAATCGTGCATACTCTCTATCCGAGCAGGTCTTGCCGCGCTGTTCAAGGGGGCTTGAGCAAATTTCACTTGCCCATCGCCCGCGGTTCGCTCCACTTTAGTTGGAATAGCGTGTGAGGCATGTGAAAGAGCATGCGAAATAGAGTGGCGGCATAAGTGGCAGCAAAGACGAGCACATCGAAGACAAAAGCAAAGGCGGCCGCCCGTAAGGGAGCGGAGTCAGAAACCGTAGGCGGTAAAACGCTGGTCGTCGTCGAGTCGCCGACCAAGGCGAAGACGATTCGTAAGTTTCTCGGTAAGGACTATATCGTAGAAAGCTGCATGGGGCATATTCGCGACTTGCCACAGTCGTCGAAAGACATTCCGGAAAAATACAAAAAACAGAAATGGGCGCAGCTTGGAGTCGATACGGACAATGAGTTCGAACCGATTTACTGTGTTCCCAAAAATAAGACGAAGGTCGTCACCCTTCTCAAAGATAAGTTGAAACAAGTCGACCGACTGCTTCTCGCGACCGACGAAGACCGCGAGGGAGAAAGCATCAGCTGGCATTTGGTTGAAACGTTGAAACCGCAGGTTCCGTTTCGACGCATGGTTTTTAACGAGATCACGAAGGATGCGATTGTCGAAGCTCTCGATGATACGCGCGAGATCAACGCGAATCTGGTTCGCGCGCAAGAGGCTCGTCGTATTTTGGATCGTCTTGTCGGGTACACGATTTCTCCTTTGTTATGGAAGAAGGTCGCCTACGGTTTGTCGGCGGGTCGTGTTCAATCGGTCGCGGTTCGTTTGATCGTTGAGCGCGAACATGAGCGTATCCGTTTTAAGAAATCGTCTTATTGGGATATCGAGTCCGCGAACGAAAAAGACGCGATTCCGTTCGCATCGCGCCTCGTATCGTATGAGGGGAGGCGGGTCGCGACCGGGAAGGATTTCGATTCGCTAACGGGAAAACTCGCGGTCGAGCGAGCAAAAGACACGCTGGCTCTTGATGAGAAAGCGGCCGTTGCGATTTTAAATGAGATCAAGTCGACGGCTTGGAAGGTTCTTGAGGCTGAAGAGAAGCCGATGTCCCGCAAGCCACCGGCTCCGTTTATCACTTCGACTCTTCAGCAGGAAGCCAACCGTAAGCTTGGGCTTTCGGCGCGAGAGGCGATGCAGGTTGCGCAGTCCCTGTACGAGCAAGGTTTCATCACTTATATGCGTACGGATTCGACATTCCTTTCGACACAGGCTCTCGAAGCCGCGCGCGGACGTATCGAAAAGCTGTACGGTAAAGAGTATCTTCCCGAGGCGCCGCGTACGTACGAAGATAAAAAATCAAAAGGCGCTCAAGAGGCGCACGAAGCGATTCGTCCGGCCGGAACCGAAATGATTGTTCCAGAAGAGACGGGCCTTTCGGGGCTTCCGTTGAAGCTTTACGATTTGATTTGGAAACGCACGATCGCGAGTCAAATGGTGAACTCACGTCAGCGTCAGCTGTCGGTTCGTTTTGAAGTCGGTAAGGCGGTTTTCGCGACGAGCGGGATGACCATCGAGTTTCCTGGTTTCCTTCGTGCTTACGTCGAAGGTAGCGATGATGAAGCGGCGGCTCTTGAAGAAAAGGAAGTGCGGCTTCCAAGTCTCAAAAAGGGCGATGCCGTGAAGTGTTCGGATCTTGAAACCCAAGGTCATGAAACAAAGCCGCCCGCGCGCTTTACGGAAGCAAGCCTTGTACAAACGATGGAGCGCGAAGGGATCGGGCGTCCGTCAACGTATGCTTCTATTATTGGAACGATCATTGATCGCGGATACGTGAGGAAAGCCGGCAACGCCTTGGTTCCGACGTTCACGGCAATGGTGGTCGCGAAGCTTTTGCGCCGTCATCTTCCGGAGTACGTGGACCTTCAGTTCACAAGCGGAATGGAGAATTCCCTTGATGAAATCGCCCAGGGCGATCTTGATTCGATTGGATACCTAAAGTCGATTTACTTCGGGAAAGATAAAAAGAGCCCGGGGCTTAAGCCGCTTGTCGATAAACAAGAAGCGGAGATTGACCCGGCCGAGGCTCGTTCGATTGAGCTCGAGGGTTTAAAAGGCTTGAGTTTCCGCGTGGGCCGCTACGGCGCTTATGTTTGCCGCGACACCAAAGAAGGCGAACAATGCGCGTCGATTCCCGATGCACAGGCGCCTTCTGAGATCACGCCGGAGATCGTGAATAAACTGATCGATCAAAAGCTGAACGGTTCGGACGCTCTTGGCAAAGACCCAAAAACAGGTCTTCCGATTTATGTTTTGACGGGTAGTTATGGTCCCTACGTGCAGCTTGGCGAAGTCGACGGCGACGAAGCGAAACCGAAACGAGTTTCGCTACCGGCGGGAATGGAGCCAGAGGCGGTAACTCTTGAGCGCGCAATTCAACTTGTTGAATTGCCAAAGACGCTTGGTGCGCATCCGGGCACGGGTAAAGATATCAAGGCGGGGCTTGGCCGTTTTGGTCCCTATGTCGTTCATGACGGTGATTTCCGTTCGATTCCCAAAGGTGAAAGTCTGTTTGAGGTGACGCTCGAGCGTGCTTTGGAGCTTTTGGCGAAACCGAAACAGGGCCGCGGTCGTGCGGCGGCGTTAAAGGAAATCGAAATTCCTGGCCGTGAAGATAAGATCCAGGTGTTCTCTGGTAAGTATGGGCCTTACGTGAAACTGGGTAAGGTCAATGCCTCACTTCCTGAGGGGATGAAGCCCGAGGAAATTACGTTCGAACAGGCGATGGATTTGATTCGTGCGCGTGGCGGGGGCGACGAGCCTGCGGCTGGTGGCGCGAAGAAAACCAAGGCATCGAAGGCGAAAGCGAAGTCGCCAGCGAAAGCGGCCGGTAAGAAGACCGCGGCTCAGAAGACCGGCAAGAAGACTGCGCCAAAAGATGAGGAGCCAGCTCCCGCGCCGAAACCTAAAGCGAAAACAATCGTTCGTAAGTCACGTTAAGCGATATGTCGGAGTTGAGCCGAGACGGAATGTCTCGGCTGTTGAATTCTACGGCAGATCGGGCTAGGTTGTGCCGGCATGACCGAGCGCAACGCAAACGCTTCAGAAACGAAGGCCGAACAACAGGCCAAATTACAAAAGAACACGGTGTATCGTTTGGGTGCGAACCCGGCGGATGTCGCTCATGCCGCCGTTTGGACGCCTCCTCCTCCAAGTAAGGGACAGCTCGAATTGCCGATTGGTCGCGAGGTTGTTCGCGATCGCAATGCGGACCGAGGCGGTCGCAGCTTTTACTTTTTTGATTTCGACGACAACGTCGCGTTTCTAGCGACGCCGATAATTCTTTTTGAGAAAGATACGGGGCGAGAGCTTCGTGTTTCGAGTGGCGAGTACGCGCAGATTCATCGCAATGTCGGAAAGCCCGGAGCCTACGAGAACTACGAGATGATCAATGACGATCGGGTCGGTTCATTTCGTTGTTTTCGCGACCGTGACATGACGACATTGGAACGTCTGTTGGGAAAAAAACAGATGTTCGTTCAGGATCTTGCGGCGGCGTTGGGGTATCCCGATGTTCAATGGAAGGGGCCGTCGTGGAGTTGTTTTTATCATGCGGCTTTGAATCAGCGGCCGATGAGTGTCATCACGGCGCGCGGCCATTCTCCGGAAACAATCAAACAAGGCATTCGTCTTTTTGTTGATCGCGAGTATTTACCGGCTGAACCAAACTACTTGAGCATTTTTCCGGTTACGAATCCTGGCGTACGCGAACAACTTGGTTGCGCGGACGGCTCGACTTCGGTCGCGGCTCTTAAGCGTGCGGCTATTCGAGAGTCGGTCGAGCGTGCGGTTCAAGTTTATGGAAAAAGTGACTACCACAGGTTTGGGATGTCTGATGACGACCCGCACAATATCGAGCTCATCACGGAAGAAATGAAGGCTCTGAAGATGAAGTATCCTTCGATGTCTTTCTTCGTGATCGAGACTCAGGCAGGGCGTTTCGTGAAGTGGGAAGTTTATCCGGACCACACCGAGGCTACACTCTGTTCAGCAAATACAGACTTCCAGTCTTTTGAGCAGCTGACGCTTCTCCCTCGTTAAGGTTAAAGTGGTAAGGTCTGGACGTCGATAAAACGACACAGACTGAAAGGGAGTTTTCATGACCATTCGCTCGCGCACCCTGTTACTTTTTGCGACGCCGTTGGCAATCGCCGCTTTGTCGGCATTTACTTTGGCGACGCCACCGACGGTTCGTATCGGTGTTGGACTTTCCGAGGCGGAGGCGCAGCAACAGAAGCGTCCAGGGTTGAGTCTGACGTGCGAGAACGTTCGCCGTATTCAGGACCGTTTCTTCGAACAGCACGTGTTGTACAAAGCTCCTGATGCGGCCATCGAGGCGCGCACGATCGAGCAGTTCATTAAGCGTCTTGATAGCGCGAAGTTGTACTTGCGCCAGAGCGATGTGAATCAGATTCGAACGCAGATGAAAGGGCTCTACAAGTCGCTTGAAAATGACAACTGCACGCCGATTCTCAATGGTTTTGCGACCCTTGAAAAGCGCGTTGAAGAGCGTGTCGAGTTCGCGAAAAAGACATTGAACGCGAAAAACTTCAAGTTTGATCCGAATACGACATTGGTTCTCGATCCTGATTCGCGCAAGTATCCGGCGACAGTCGCGGAGCAAGAGGCGTATCAACGTCGTTACCTTCAGTTTCAACTTTCAAACCAGCTTGCCACGGGCTTGAAGCAGGATGAAGCGATCGCGCAGGTGATTCGTACGTATGAGCGCGGTTTGAAGCGCATTAAAGAAGCGAACGCGAATACCGAGTTGCGTTTGGCCGATTACCTTGAGTCGTTTGGTCGTTCGCTTGATCCGCACACGTCTTATTTTTCAAAAGATGCGCTCGAGGATTTCGAAGTTCAAATGAGCCTTTCGCTTGAGGGCATCGGGGCGTCTCTTTCTTCGCAAGACGGGTTTACGGTCGTTGAACAATTGATTGATGGCGGAAGCGCGAAAGCCTCGGGTCTGGTTCGCCAGCAAGATAAGATCGTGGCCGTCGGACAGATCAAAGCTGATGGCACCGAGGAGCAGTTGGAGAACGTGGTCGAGATGGATTTGCGCGACGTCGTTCGCCGTATTCGCGGACCGAAAGGGACGAAAGTTCGCTTGCAGCTTCTTCGCCAGAACACGGATGGCTCGAAAGAACGCGTTCTCGTAACACTTGCGCGCGACAAAATTAAACTTGAGGAAGATGCGGCACAGCTTTCGATGCAGACACGCGAGATCGACGGCAAGCCGGTTCCGTTTGGCGTGCTCAACTTGCCATCGTTCTATGCGGATGGTCGTCGCGGCGGTCGCTCGGCGGCGAGCGATATGAAAAAGTTGATCGCGGAAGCGCGCGAGAAGGGTGCCAAAGGTTTGGTTGTGGACTTCTCGACGAACGGTGGCGGTTCGCTTGATGACGCTGTTAAAATCGCGGGGCTTTTCTTTAAAAACGGTAACGTCGTGAAGCAGTCCAATCGTGATCCGAACCGTCCGGCTTTGACGCTGGCGGATCGCGATCCGGCGGTGGATTGGAATGGTCCGCTTGTTATTTTGACGAGCCGTGTGTCGGCTTCCGCAAGCGAGATCGTCGCGGGTACTTTGAAAGACTACAATCGCGCGGTTGTCGTAGGTGGAGATCACACGTTTGGTAAGGGAAGCGTGCAATCGGTGCAGGAGCTTGCGCCAGGTTTGGGGGCTTTGAAAACCACGGTTGGTTGGTTCTTTACACCGAGCGGTTTTTCGACGCAGTGGCGCGGTGTGGATGCGGACATTGTTTTCCCAAGCGCATTCTCGATCGATGAGATTGGTGAGAAGAGCCTTGATTACTCGTTGAAGCCGAAAGAGCTTCCGGCGTTCCGCTCGAAAGAGGCGCTTGTGACTTCGGGACCTGATGCATGGAAAGAGGTTTCAAAACAAGAAGTCGCGCAGCTTAAATCGCGAGCAGAGGTACGCATTGCGTAAAACCCTGAGTTCCAGAATGTGGCGGACGAGATCAAGAAGTCCAAAGCTCGCGGCAAGACGATTAAGCTTTCTGAGTCTTTGAAAGAGTCGAAAGAGCGCAAAGATGAAAATGATCAAAAGAAGCAGTGGGGTAAGGCTGAAAAGCTGGAGGAATACCTGAAGCGCGCTGAAATTCAGGAGGCGTTGAATATCACAGCCGACTTGTACGCTCTTCAGAACAAGGTTTCGTTGCAGAAGGTAACGATTCCACCGCCACCACCTGCGACGAAGGTTGCAAAGGTTCCTCAGAAAGCGGTTGATCCTACGGCCTCGCCATCGGATGAGCCCACGATAGGAACGATTCAGCGCGATACCAAGGCCCAATAGGAGCCCTTGGGCGGGAAGCCTGATTTTACGGAAATTTTAGGGAACACGAGGCGCCGCATCCTTGCTGGATGCGGCCTTTTTATTTTCGGCTTTTCGGCATTCGTGGACGATGAGTCGTGACAAGAGAACAATGCTTCGTTAACCCAGTGTGGTACCTACGTTTTGCGGAGGCCTGTATGAGAGGTTCGATGAGTAAAGCCAAAACTGGTAAAACCAATGCGAAAGCCAAAGCCATGAAAGCCACGGTCGGAAAAGCCGGTGTCGGCAAAACGAAAAGCAAGGCGGCCGCACCGAAAACCGGTGCTGTAAAAGGCGCTGGTGGCAAAGATCGCGCGCTCGGTCTTTTGCCCAAAGAGCTTGTTCTTAACATGTTCGACCTGATGGTGAAGTCGCGCGTGTTGGAAGAACGTTTGATAAAAGTCTACAAAACGGGCGATGCGTTTTTCTGGATCGGCGCTCCTGGTGAAGAGGCCTTTGGTGTGCCGCTCGGCCTTCTGGTTAAAAAAGGTCAGGGACCTTCTCACGACTATCTCCACCTGCACTACCGCGGTACGCCGACGCTGATCGCGATGGGCATGCCGATGATCGATTCTATTCGTCTGATCATGAACCGTGCGACGGATCGTTCGACGGGTGGGCGCAATTTCGCGAACCACTATTGCTTTCCTGAAATGAACGTCGTGCCGGTGGGTTCACCGATCGAGGTTCAATACGGTATGGCGGTCGGAACCGCGATCGCGCAGCGCCGTCGCAAGATGAAGGGCGAAGAGTCCGGCGTTTCAATCGTGACGGGCGGTGACGCCGGAACGGCCGAGGGTGATTTTGCATCGGCCTTGATTTGGGCCTCGCGACCAGGAGCGGAGCTTCCGGTTTACTTGACGGTTCAAAACAACAAGTGGGGCATTTCGACAGGGTTTGATTCGCAACATGGCGAAAAGTACATCGCCGATCGCGGTAAAGCTTTTGGTATGCGCACGAACGTCGTTAACGGCAACGATCCAATTGAATCGTATTTTGCGATCAGCCAGGATCTTGAGTACATCCGCAAGAACACGAAGCCTGTATTGACCGAGTTCGCGGTATCGCGTCTCTACGGCCATTCCTCGGCTTCGGGTGCGAACCGTGAGGCGGGGGAGTGTCCGATTGAGCTCTTCGAAAAGCGCCTGGTCGATTCAAATTACATTCGATCGGATTTCAAAAAGGAACTTTGGGAACAGTATGATCGCGAATCGCGCGAGGCGGCCGAGCTGGTGCGTACGGAAGCGGGACCGACGGGCGATACGATTTGGGATCATGTCTACGTTGGAAATGAAAATGCGGACTGGAGGAAGTTCTAATGGCAAGCATGGCACAAGCCATTCGAATGGCTCTACACTACGGTGAAAAAAATCTGGGAGTGACGGATATCTTTGGAGAAGACGTCGGCGCGCCGCTTGGCGGGGTTTTTACGGCGACTCAGGGTCTTGAGAATGCGTGGAACTCGCCGCTCGATGAGCGTGGAATCGTTTCGGCGGCTCTCGGGCTTGGGCTTGCGGGTGACCGCTGCGTCGCGGAGATTCAGTTTTGCGACTACATCTTTAATACGATCGATCTTCTGAAAATCGGCGGCAACACGCTTTGGTGCTCAAACGGGCAGTACAACATGCCGATTGTCGTGATGACTCCGGTTGGTGCGGGCATCAGAGGTTCGATTTATCACTCGCATTCGTTTGATGCGTGGGCGACACGTCTTCCAGGTTGGAAAGTCGTGATGCCTTCGAATCCGCTCGATGCGTACGGGCTGTTGATTGCGGCCATCAAGGACCCGAATCCTGTGTTGTTCTTGAAGCCCAAAGCGCTCATGCGCGTGCGTGGTGAAGATCTGATTCCGGGCGAGCCATCCGACGAAAAAGAACTCAAGGCGATGATCGACGCGCCGATTGGAGATCGTTCGAAATGGAAGCCGCGTTGGCCGAAGCTTGAGGAGTACGAGGTTCCAATTGGAAAGGGCAAAATCGTACAAGAAGGTACGGACCTTTCGGTCGGTCGTTACGGCCGTATGTTGCCGCTTTGTGTGAAGGCGGCCGAGATGTTCACTCGCGAAGGGCGTTCGATCGAGGTCATCGATCTGCGTTCGCTTTATCCGTATGACTGGCAAATGATTCGCGGCTCGATTCAGAAAACAGGTCGGGTTTTGTTCGTGAACGAAGATACGGAAGTGACGAACTTCGGCGAACATTTGGCGTATCGTGCGACTCAAGAAATGTTCTACGAGCTGATGGCTCGTCCGCGCGTGCTCGCGGGCAAGAATCTTCCGGGCATCGGTTTGCATCCGAACTTGGAAGAAGCGTCGGTGCCGCATCTCGAGGATATCGAACACGAAATCGCAGATATTTTGGCGGAGATTCCTTAAGTGACACGTCTTCAGTCGGATATTGAATTGGATTCGAAAGCGGGAGCGAACGTGGCGAAGCGTGTTTTTAAGAAAGCGGAGCAAGAGCCGATCTTTGATAAGTACCACTATTATCGTCGGGCGGTTCAGTCGCCTGACATCGATGTGAAGTTTTTGAGAGATACCTATCGTGAGCTGAAGGGTGAGGAGCCGACGGCTCTTCGCGAGGATTTCTGCGGAACGTTCGCGATTTCGTGTGAGTGGGCTAAGCTTTCGCCGCGTTACCGCGCTTATGGTGTTGATGTCGACGATGAGCCGATTCTTTACGGGCTTTCGAACAACCTCTCCAAGCTTCCGAAGGGAACGCGGGATCGGGTTAAGATTCAACAGGCCGACGTTTTGAACCCGGGGCTTCCCAAGGCGGATATCGTCGCGGCAATGAACTTCTCGCATTATGTTTTTAAAGATCGTGCGATGATGAAGTCGTATTTCCATAATGCGAATTCGACATTGAACGTGGGTGGCCTTTTTATCATCGATTGCTTCGGTGGCCCGAGCTGTCAGCATCCGACGAAAGAAGAAACAGACCACAAAGATTTCACGTACGTATGGGAACAGGTCTCGTTTGATCCGGTTTCAAGCGAAGCGCTGTTTCAGATTCATTTTCGACTCAAAGGAGCCGGTGGCAAAGTTCGTCGTCACAACAACGTGTTCACGTATGACTGGCGGATGTGGTCGATTCCCGAGCTGCGCGAAATGATGATGGAAACGGGCTTCAGAAAAACTCACGTGTACTGGGAAGGCACGACCCGCGACGGAGAGGGAGATGGCATCTTCTCTCGCGTCGAGCGGGGCGAGGACTGCGAGGCATGGGTTGCCTACGTCGTTGGTGAGAAATAGCTTAGTTTGATCCAGCTGTTTTAAGTTCCGCC
>JAVFAU010000038.1:0-9829 GCA_034002335.1 Bdellovibrionales bacterium
AAATCATCGCGTCTGAGTTCTTCAGCAAACCCTTCAACCGCTACGATCTCGAAGCCGTTCTTGATGCGTCCACGGTTTCATCGACAGAGTATGTTCGCTCTCTCGGCGTCGCTCTCTACAAAGTCTCCGCGACTCGAGCGGCTAGCTCATGCCCAACCTTTTTCAACCTACAAGATGCACCCGCTGCTCAGCATGGCGTCTGGAGCGAAGTCGTCGGAGGCTCAAGCGGAGACACAAACCTCCTAGGTATTTTCTTCGAATTCTGCGGCTCAGGCGCTGGTGTCGGCTGCCGTGAGAAACAAATGGTGAACCCGACCATTCTAGTCAACGCGTCTTCAGACCGCTGGACCCTCATCCACGAGATGATGCACTTCAACTTCAACCGCAGTCGCAAGATGCTTCCCGATGTTATGACGGAGCGCACGCTTCAGCAGGCCGCAAAGTACCATGCCGACGCGTTGAAAAAACATCTTGAAGCGTTCAAGGCCATGCCAAACCGACAAGATCTGACGAAAGCGAACGAAGAAGCGACGATGTTGCTGCAACTCGGTTTCGAAACCCTCGTTCGCACCTCGCTTGAGGACATCGCGATCGAAGGAACGCTGATCGATCTTTGGTCCAAAGGTCTTTTGACGAATGTCACAAACGACGCTCCACGCAGCGGCCTTTGGTACATGAACTACTCACGCGATCTTGCCGCCCAAGGTCTCACGGAACTCAGCCGTCTTCCGCCAATGCTGCTCCAGCTTGCCGAAGAAAACTTCTGGCCTGAGCTGATCGCGGAGATCAAACAAACGGAACAATGGATCACCGATTCCAAGAACTCGATCGATCAGCACATTAAGAACGCGGAAACGAAAATGATCGCGCGTGGTGTCTACCCAGACGCTGGCGGCCGATTCTCGCCAAACGAAAAGCTCGGTTTCATCGGCATCAGCGGCGATGAGGCCGCTCATCCGCACGAACATATCATTCAACACGTCCACAGTTTGGACCGCGACAAACTCGTTGAGAACTACATCCAAACTCTGAACGACACGATCAAGTCGATCGAGTAGGATCTCCCAGCCAGCCGTCTCAAAACGAGACGGCTTCGTGAGGTCATCCTCGCAATTGGTTCTATGAGTGTTACCCGTGAGATTCTGACCCCGTCGAAAGGGGTCAGATCATGAATCGGAGTACGAATAAGTCCACAACCCTCAGTCTCAACTCTGCCGCGAAGTCATGCTGCCCACTTGTTCGTTCGAAACAGGCGCCAAAGAGCCTCGTACGCCTGAACGGCCGTCTGCTAGCAATCTCACTCGCATTCGGGCTGGGACTCTTTCTCGCGACATCCTCAGCTTCTGTTTTAGAAAGCCCTCTTTTGGAAAGCGTCCGTGCTCACTTTGATTCGAAAGCGCCGAGCTTCGTCGCAGTCGCACATTGAGCACTTCAACTTTTATGTGTCACGTTTTGTGTGTCACGGAAGATGCACGCCTCGTTCTTGCGCAATCGCCTTTGCTTCATCGTAGCCAGCATCGACGTGGCGGAAGATGCCCATCGCAGGATCAGCCGTCAGAACTCGTTCCAGGCGTTTTGCAGCGGCCTCCGTACCATCCGCGACGATCACCTGACCGGCGTGAAGCGAGTACCCCATTCCAACGCCACCGCCGTGGTGAAAACTCACCCAGGTCGCGCCACACGCTGTGTTCACGAGCGCATTTAGAATCGGCCAATCGGCAATCATGTCGGAGCCATCTTTCATGGCTTCGGTTTCTCGGTTGGGAGAAGCCACGGAACCACAATCAAGGTGGTCGCGACCAATCACGATCGGAGCCTTGACTTTACCGGTGCGCACGAGCTCGTTGATCGCGAGTCCCGCACGATGGCGTTCGCCGTACTCAAGCCAGCAAATACGGGCCGGCAGCCCTTGAAACGCGATCCGCTCTTGAGCCATATCAAGCCAACGGTGAAGCGGCTTCTTGTCTGGGAAAAGCTCACGCAAGACATCATCGCACACCTTGATATCGGCCGGATCACCGCTCAAAGCGACAAAACGAAACGGCCCCGAGCCCTTACAGAACAGCGGACGAATGTATTCAGGCACGAAACCAGGAATATTGAACGCGTCTTTTGTTCCACCCTCGACCGCACGAGCGCGAATGTTGTTGCCGTAATCAAATGCGATCGCTCCGCGTTTCTGCATTTCGAGCATTCCAGCCACATGCTTCGCCATCGATTGAATCGAAAGGGTTTCGTATTTTTTCGAATCACTTTTCCTAAGAGCCGCAGCCGACTCGAGCGAGTATCCTTCGGGAATATAACCGTTGAGCGGGTCGTGCGCGCTCGTTTGATCGGTCACGACGTCGGGCTGAAAGCCTTTTTTTATCAACTCGTGCACGACCTCAGCCATGTTGCCGTGAAGAGCCACTGACTTCGCGATCCCTTTTGCTTTGTACTCTTCAACCCTGCGAATAGCGTCGTCGATATCGGTCGCGACCTCATCGACATACTTTGTGCGAAGACGAAACTCGATGCGTGTCGGATCGACCTCAACCGTTAAGCTTGCAGCACCCGCAAAAACCGCAGCCAGAGGCTGCGCGCCGCCCATACCGCCAAGACCCGCCGTCAAAACGCTACGCCCCCGAAGAGGCGTCTCTTCGGTATAAAGCCCTGCTCCAGCGAAGTGCTTGCGACCGCACTCGGCGAATGTTTCGTAAGTTCCTTGCACAATGCCTTGCGTTCCGATGTAGATCCACGACCCTGCGGTCATTTGACCGTACATCATGAGACCTTTTTTATCGAGTTCATGGAAAACATCCCAATTGGCCCAATTGCCAACCAAGTTCGAGTTCGCAAGCAAAACCCGTGGGGCGTCGGCATGTGTTTTGATGATTCCAACGGGCTTACCGCTTTGAACCAAGAGCGTTTCGTCATCGGCTAGATTTTTGAGCGCGCTCAGAATTTTATCAAAGGCATCCCAGTTTCGAGCCGCTTTGCCGATACCGCCGTACACGACAAGGTCGAGCGGACGCTCCGCCACATCCGGATCAAGATTGTTTTGAATCATACGGAAGGCGGCTTCTTGCGTCCAACCACGGCAGTTGAGTTCGGTTCCATGAGGCGCTCGCACCGTGCGCGGCCCTTTGGTTTTAGACATATTGGAATGCATAATCGCGACTCTCCCTCTAGAGCGGAAACCCTAACCAGACGCTCCTTCCGAGAGCAAGCCTTGCCACTCTCAGCCATGAATCTTCGAGGATGCGGCAAACGGCAATCTGATTTCCAATCGCATTGCCAACGACCAAAGAGAGGGCTTTAATGAATCAGAACCCCTGCCTCAGAGGTCTCCTCGTGCTCGACCGCAACGGACTTATCGCCGCCATCCTCGCCTATTCAGCCTGGGGTTTCTTTCCCCTCTACTGGCAACTCTTAAAACACGTCTCCGCGCTGGAAACCATGAGCCACCGCGTGATTTGGTCACTCTTGTTTTACGGCGCGATCGCCTATTTTCGCGGAACCCTTTCGCAGTTCCGCTCGTTCTTTGTCCGTACGAGCGACCTTCGCGAAAAGCCAAACGAAAACCGCGGCAGGCTTCTTCGTCTCAGCCTCGGTTCTTGCTTTATCGCGATCAACTGGTTGCTTTACGTATGGGCCGTCACCCACGGTCACGTCATGGAAACGAGCCTTGGGTACTTTATCAACCCGCTCATCAACGTCGCGATCGGAGCCTTGATTTTCAAAGAGCGCCTAGCTCCCCTTCAAAAACTCTCCCTCTTGTTTGCGGGAGCCGGCGTTTTATGGCTCACACTCGACTACGGGCGTCCACCGTGGATCGCGCTCGGCCTAGCCACGACGTTCGCCATTTACGGCTACGTTAAGAAAACCGTGAAAGGCGACGCCACCGTCGTTTCGATGGCGGAGACCACCGTTTTGTTACCGATCGCACTCGCCGCCGCTTTCTGGATTCGCGCCAACTCCGGCGGTACGGAAAACTTCGAGATTCTCCATTCAACCACAGCCTCATGGGCGCAGCTCACAGCTTCACCCGCAAGTCTTTCGGGATTCGAATGGTTTCTCTTAATCGGCGGTGGAGCCGTTACAGGATTGCCACTGCTCTTGTTTGGCGTGGCCGCGCAGAGATTGCCTTTTTCAGTACTCGGTTTTTTTCAGTATCTTGCACCGACGATTCAATTTCTTTCCGCCGTGTTCTTTTTCAATGAGCCACTCGGCGATTCACGCCTTGCCGGGTTTGCACTGATCTGGATCGCGCTTGGAATCTTCATCGTACATCTTCAACGAGCCGCAAGAGCGAACACCCGCAACTCTCGCTAGAGAGAGAGAGCAACTCGGCTTCGTCATATTCCACATTTGGAACACAATGTTCCAAAATCTCGTCTCGAGGTATTGGCTCCCCGCCATTCACACTCTATGTTGCCTTCATCGGCGCGGTGGACACGCGCCACACACATGAAAGGCCCTGACAATGAGACAAATTGATCGATCCACTCCAGCCTATCGAGAAGGCAAAGCTTCTTTACCCACTGTTCTCGAAGCCATTCTTGCCGGTTTCGCTTTTATCGCGTTCACGTTCATCAGCCTCAAGAGCTTCGGTGCGAGCGTGTTTGTTCACCCGCCCCAACAGGCTGAATCTCGTTCTCTTACAAGCGAGCAGACTGAAACAGTTTATGAACTCATAAAGGCGACGGTCTCTCATGAGACCGGCTACACACTTACATCCCTCGAATAAGGTTCCGACATTCAGCTTCGATTTCGCATTCTTCCTCTAGGCGAAGCCGCATTTTTAACCGTCGATAAAATCAAAAACGGACAAACCGTATTCACGTCGAAAATGAAATCCGTAAATATCGAAGGTCTTGACGGCGTCACAAGTCGCGTCGTAACCGCCGCTCTCAAAGAAAGGCGCGTCGAGGACGAAGTCAAAGTCGACAATGTTACCGATACAGAAATGGTCGGCTCCACCCGGCGAATCAAGACGACCCGACAATGGAAGTTTGGTCTTGGTCCGGCATGGGGACGCGCCATGAACGTCGAACAGAGCGGCATTCAGTACACACTCGGATTCGTATGGGGAATGGACCCTCAATGGGATCTCGATATCTCACTTCGCATCGCTGATTTCGAAAAAGCGAGAGAAACTGGCGCGCATTTTTCTGAGTTCATGATCGGCACGAACTACCACTTCACGCGCGAAAAACACACCCCCTTTTTCACCGCAGGAGTCGGCCGCGGAACAGCGTCCGCGAGTTCCAACAGCTCGATCATGTTCTCTGACGACCGCGCGACAGGCTGGATGCTCCGCACGGGTGTCGGCTACAAGTTCTTCCGCACATCCACGGTCAATGCAGCGATCGAAGCAAATCACTCGTTCCTTCTTGCGAGCACCTCGCGCACGGAAGCAAATCCTGGTCTCACATCGCTCACACTTGCCCTTTATTACTAAAGACAGTCGGAAACACCGCGCGTCGGGGAAAAGAGAGTACCTTTTCCGGCGCGTAGCGAGTAAATATGCCTCAATCATGAAGCACATTATCGTAGGCACAGACCGAGTCGGATCAAACTCCCTGAAAATCGCAGAGATCATTCAGGGACTCTACAAAACCCAAGGCGAAGATGTCGCAATCGTCGAACTCGGTCCTATCATGAAGGGCCTTGCCGAAGGCGCTCAGTACGGCAACGTCACAAACCCGATTCTAAAAAAAGCGACCGATGAGCTTGAAATGTCAGATGGCCTGATCTTTGTGGTGCCCGAGTACAATGGCTCGATGCCAGGCGCGCTTAAGTACTTCATCGATCACCTTCGCTATCCAGAAGCGTTCGAAGCGCGTCCGGTTTGTTTTGTCGGACTCGGCGGCATGTTCGGCGGTCTGCGCCCGGTGGAGCATCTTCAACAAGTGTTCGGCTATCGCAACGCCTACATGTTCCCAGAACGCGTATTCATTCAATTCGTTTGGAATCATTTTAAAAAGACCGATGCGAACCCGAATGGCGTCTTCCAAGACCCGCTGCTCTTGAGCCTTCTCGAACGCCAATCTCGAGACTTCTCGAAGTTCGTTTCAGCCCTCAAGTCAGCCGGCCTGCACGCCCTCGTTCGTCCGAAAGCGTAGTGTACGCGATCGCCTTGTTTCAGCTCAGGCGATCACGAACTGGTAGCGCGGATCTCGAAAAACAGGTTCCCTACTGTGAAATCATTCACACCTGCCGCAAGCTCACCCAAAACCCTTGAGCTTCATCACGGCAGAACCGGGGATGGGCGGTAAAGCAAAATACCGTCGCCTAACTGACCGTTTCCATTACTCCCCCAGCACTTGAGCTTATTGCTTGTCGTAATGCCGCACGCGTAACCACTACCGGTACTCACTTGACGAAACTCGGCATCACCTAGAGCCGAGTCGTACGTACCTCGTTGCTCCAGCAAATTCCCTCTCCTGGACCATCGGTGTGCGTAGAATCGAACTTGAGCTAACTCCGTGATTTCAGAACGAGCATTCGACTCACGAGACAATCTGTCCCGTGAAGAAGCTAGATCCGCAACAGGAATTCCTACTTCTAGAAAAGGCGAAATTTGGCCAAAGACTCGGATCTACAAAACGTGCTCCCGCATGCGATCAAGAAACACCCGCAAAACGTGAGGGTCCCACTGCCCGCTCTCGATTTCATTTTCCATAATCGCAAGCGCTTTTGGAATCGAGACTCCTTTGCGATACGGCCTGTCGCCCGTCATCGCATGAAACGTATCGACGATCGCAAGAATTCTCGCCTCGATTGGGATGTCTGTTCCCTTAATACCGAACGGGTAGCCCTGCCCATCCCACCGTTCGTGATGGAACAAAGAATAAAACGGCGCCTTCCCTAAATGCGGCAGCACATGCGTGACTTCAGGATACAGGGCGTACGACAAAACCGAATGCGCACTCAACAGCTCATACTCTTGAAGAGTCAACTTCCCGTGTTTGTTCAAAATCTCCAAGGGCACAAAACGCTTACCGACATCGTGTGCGGCGGCACCTATAAATAAAGCCTCAAGGACTTTGGGGCTATTGAGGTCTTCTCGCGCGAACGAATCGAATTCAAGTTTCACTCTTACATGTCGGTATCGCTGCAAGTGAGATGGCAACTCGTAAAGATCAGGAGACATACGGCTTTTGATTAAACGGGCGCTCCGCGCATCGACGAAGAACAGGTGCTGCGACTCATTCTTTTCAAAGTCACGCTCCCGGTCTTCTCGCCGTCCCAACAGGTGGCGACTAAAATCGGTTCCCTCTTCGAGAATCAAATCGAAAACCCGCCGCCCTACCTTCGGATCAGAGACGCGGACAATACGAATGGCTTCCGTCGCCCCCGAGCGATAGCTAAATGGTTTTTGGGCAATCGCTCGAAACGCTTCGGTCGGCACGAGCAAATCGGCATACGATACAACGTGATTCGACACCTTCGGCGCGCTTGGATCGTACAATTCTCCAAACAAAGCGCTCCCCGGAGACTGGGCCGCCTCATCGACCCAGCGGCTCAACTTTAAGGCCCACAAAGACGTCGCAATCGAGTGCCCTTGGGAATACCGATCATAGGCCCCCAGTTTCTTGATGGCGTGAAACAGCCCCTTCAGCTCCGGTCGGTGATGAAGCCTGATTGCGTATAAAAGCGAGCGCGACGCAGAAGCATCCAAGAGCAAATCCGCCGGTGCCGTCTCGATAAACCTCAGCATGCGACGAAAATCGTAACGAGAGCTGATTTGAACATGAAACAGAAGATGAAACGCACCCGGATAAGAACGCGCGATCTCTGAAAGTTCCGCTCGTGAGAACTCTCTTTGTTTCAAGAAGACTTGCTTTGTGGGGTCCATGCTACGCAACAGCTCGTTGAGCGCGTGAATGGAGGCCCCATGGTTTTCTTTTAAGAAAACAGGATCCAGCTTCTTCGAAGCTATCGCCTCGAGTCTTTGCAAAAGCACTTTGTCTTGACTCGAAAATTCAGGCACGACCGAGAACAGGGCCTGACAAGCCGGTGCCGCGTTCGCCCTTTTTAAAGGTTCTCCAGCAAGCCCCCCAAAAAGAAGACCGCCCATAAAAACGAATAAAACCGACAGCGCCCTCGGGGTTAACCCCAAAGAGGTGCGAAACGAACCACAGACAATGTACCGCATAGAGGAACCGCTTATAAATTGCACAGGCCTATCATAAAAGAAAAAAGGCCCCAGCTGAGTCCTTACTTCGATGCCTATAAATTAACAATAGGCTCTGTCTAGAAAATGCGGGCCATAATGTCCCGAATTTCATTTCGCGACCAAGATGCCATCAAGACCACATGAATCTCGTCAAAACTTTAAACACTCCCCACTCTGACTATTTTCGCGACTATAACGAAAATGGTCTTGACTATTTTCGCGAATGTAACGAAAATGGTCAAAGCGGGAGGATCCATGGAACGCTATCTCTCCAAAGACATCTTGTCCCTAGCCCTCAACCGTCACAAGATGGCCTTCATCTCGGGCCCCCGTCAGGTCGGAAAAACAACACTGGCAAAAAGCTATCTCGAGACCTTTGACCAGACGAACTACCACAACTGGGATGAATCCACCTTCAGACGAATTTGGACAAAGTCTCCAAACTCAATCAAAGACCGTTTTGACCTGACTCTTCACAAAGAAAAGAAACTGCTAATCCTTGATGAAATTCATAAGTCCAAGGGGTGGAAACAAAAGTTGAAAGGCCTTTACGATGAACTAGCAGAGGATATTCACATTTTAGTTACGGGAAGCGCACGACTTAATGTCTTCAAAAAAGGCGGCGACTCGCTAATGGGGCGATACCTCAGCTTCCGCTTGCACCCTTTGTCGTATGGCGAGCTACTAACGGAACCGTCGAAACAGAACATAAAAACGCGCATAGCTTCTCCGGAAGACTGGAAAAAGTCTCTCTTTAAAAAACAACATGCCTCTCTACCACAAGAGCCGCTTGACCGCCTTCTACGCCTTAGCGGATTTCCCGAACCCTATTTCGCGAATTCAGATAAGATATTGCGTATCTGGCGCAACGGTCGAAATGAAAAAATCATTCGCGAAGACTTACGAGACCTCAGTCGCTTACCGGAATTAAGCCAAATCGAAATGCTCGCAAGCCTTCTTCCCGGAAAGATCGGCAGCCCGTTAAGCGTACAAAGCCTCAGGGAAGATCTTGAAGTCGCTCACGACACCGTTACCAGATGGCTAAAATACCTAAACGAACTATTCTACTTTTTCGAGATCAAACCATGGACCAAATCGATCCCTCGTTCCTTAAAAAAAGAGGGCAAGATCTACCTTTATGACTGGACGGAAATTGAAAACGAGGGCTCGAAGTTTGAAAACATGGTCGCCTGCCATCTACTGAAGGCCTGCCACTATTGGACGGATACCGGTGAGGGAAACTTCGACCTTTCCTACCTGCGTAACAAAGAAAAACAGGAAATCGATTTTCTTATCACCAAAGATGGCAAGCCTTGGCTATGCTTAGAGGCCAAGCTTCGTGAAAAAGAAATCGACAACCGCGTCGTGAACAAATTCATGTCCTACCTTCATTGCGATTTCGTACAAATCGTTCTGCCAAACGATGTATGGCGCCTTGAAAAAAGCGAGGCCGATACGAATAAACTCATCGCCAGCGCCTCGCATGTTTTCGCAGAACTTCCCTAGAACTCAAGACCGGCGTAAATAGACGCGAAAGCCCCCGAACGAAGAAGTCCGCGAATCGCCTCGATATCGTCGTGGAACACGCGATCATGCTCGGCAAACGGCACCTTGGTGCGAATCAAATCGCGTGCAGCTTTTACCGCACCAGCCGCTTCGATACGC
>JAVFAU010000039.1:0-9828 GCA_034002335.1 Bdellovibrionales bacterium
AGGCCAACAAAAGGAGACTTAACCATGGCAACACTGATCAATAGCAAGATTCCTGATTTCAAAGTTCAAGCTTTCGCAAAAGGCGATTTCAAGACCGTGACTCAAAACGATCTCAAGGGAAAGTGGTCGATCTTCTTTTTCTACCCAGCGGACTTTACATTCGTATGCCCGACGGAACTTGGCGATATGGCGGATAAATACGAAGCTTTTCAAAAGCTCGGCGTTGAAGTCTATTCCGTAAGCACGGATACGCACTTCACGCACAAGGCGTGGCATGACACGTCTGAAACAATCAAAAAAATCACATTCCCAATGCTTGCGGACCCGACAGGACATCTGAGCCGAGCGTTCGGAGTTCATATCGAAGAAGACGGTCTTGCTTATCGTGGAACGTTCGTTGTGAATCCTGAAGGTCAAATCAAGATCGCGGAAATTCATGACAACGGTATTGGTCGTAACGCGGACGAACTTCTTCGCAAAGTACAAGCGGCACAATTCGTCGCTTCGAACCCAGGCGAGGTTTGCCCTGCGAAATGGCGTCCAGGCGAAAAGACTTTGAAGCCAGGCCTTGATCTTGTTGGAAAGATCTAAAAACGAGAAAATTGAAAAGGGGGCTTCGGCTCCCTTTTTGTTACCCGCTCTATTTGTATTTTGTGACCGGAGGTAGTGATGCTTGACCAAAATTTGATCGATCAACTCAAAGAAGTTTTCTCGAAGCTCGAGAATCCCGTGAGACTTCGTCTCGTTTCATCCGCGCATGGGGATCAGGCTGAGCTTCGCGAAATGCTCTCCGGTTTAACGCAAGCTTCTGGCAAAATCACTTTGATCGAAGACTCCGCCACGACCGCGGATGCCCCTGCATTCTCAATTGAAGGAACGGGCATCTCGTTTCTAGGGATTCCTGGCGGGCATGAGTTCTCTTCGCTTGTGCTCTCTGTGCTCTACGCGGATGGAAAAGGAAAACAGCCGGACGCAGGCATTCTTGCGCGCATACGCTCTTTGAAGGGGCCTATCCGCATCAAGACCTATATTTCTTTGACCTGCGAAAACTGCCCTGAGGTCGTTCAGGCGTTGAATCTAATGGCGACCCATCATCCGGACTTCAGGCATGAGATGGTTGATGGCGGCTATGTTCAAGATGAAATCGAAGCTCTCGGTATTCAGGGGGTGCCGTCAGTCGTTGTCGACGGCAAGCTCGTGCATTCGGGTAAGATTCAATTCCTCGATCTTTTAGCGAAGCTTGAACAGCATTTTGGTGTCGAGTCGCACGAAAACCGGTTGAGTCAGGATCTCGGAGTCTTTGATGTCGCCGTGATCGGCGGAGGTCCGGCGGGAGCGTCTGCCGCGATCTACAGCGCTCGCAAGGGACTTAAGACGGCGATGGTTGCGGAGCGTTTTGGCGGGCAGCTTCAAGAGACGAAGGGAATCGAGAACATGATTTCGGTTTCTTACACCGAAGGACCTAAGCTTGCCGCGCAGATTATGAAGCATGTTTCGGACTATCCGATTTCTCAGTTTGAACACCGACGGGTAAAGACGATTCAAAACGGCGACGGCGGTGTGAAGCTGATCGAATTCGAAAGCGGTGAAAAACTATCGGCGTCTTCCATTATTCTCGCGACGGGCGCGAAGTGGCGAGAACTCGGGATACCTGGCGAGCGCGATTACATCGGTCAAGGCGTCGCGTTTTGCGCGCACTGTGATGGTCCGTTCTATAAGGCAAAGCGAGTGGCCGTTGTCGGTGGCGGCAATTCGGGTGTCGAAGCGGCTATTGATCTTGCGGGCATCGCGACGCATGTGACGCTTTTTGAATACAACGATAAGTTGAAGGCGGATGACGTTCTTGTTGAAAAACTCAAAGCGCTTGCGAACGTCGAAATTCTGTTGGGAGTCAAGACGAGCCAGGTGATCGGAGACGGAAAGAAAGTCATAGGTCTCGAATATGTCAGTCGTGAAAACGACAAAGCGGAACGCCTTGATGTCGACGGCGTGTTTGTGCAAATCGGTCTCTCGCCGAATTCGCAGTTCGTGAAGGGTTTTGTTGAAACAACAGCGTACGGTGAAATTGTCGTTGATGGAAAAGGGCGTACATCTGTTCCAGGAATTTACGCGGCCGGTGACGTGACGACGATTCCATTTAAACAGATCGTGACGGCGATGGGGGACGGAGCGAAGGTCGCGTTGACTGCTTTTGAAGATCGCATGCGTGCGTGATTAGAAGTTTGGCATGAGAAAGTTTCATGCTTTAGAAATCTATTCACGTCAAAACGTAACGAAATCGCATGAAAGCCCACTAGAGGTGTTGCCGAAATCCTAACAGGACCCGTTACTAAAAAACTTGAATGAAAACCAGTTAGGATGAATTAATGACGCCCCAGTTTAGTACTGGGGCTTTCTTTTTTTTAAAAGGTCTCCAAGAGAGGGTAAAGCATGTCGCGTCGCTCATCATTATTGTCTACGGGGTTTGTCGTCAGTTCGTTGCTTATGACGATCGGAATCGGGACATATGGGATCAATGCGGAAGCATCGGGCATTCGCACTTGTCAGAGCCTTTTTAGCGTTCCGAGCGCAGCTCATGTGTCGCCACGTCCGGTCGCTGCGCCAAAAAAAGTACGTGCTTCGGCGGGTGAGTACATTCAGGCGGCAGCTAAACACGCACAAAAATTTGTACTGCCTCGTTTCTTAGATCCGAGATCCGAGCGAAACGCCGAAAAAACATGGAGGGGCGTCGATGCTCCGGCCTTAATCGAAGGGCTTCTCGTTCCGGGAACTCGTCTTATTGGGCACTCGCTTGTTGGAGCGAATGAACCTGGTGTTGTCAAAACCACGTCCGGTAGCATGGTCCATTTGCGTGCGGATGTGAACGGTATTGGAACGAATATCGGTGTTAGCATCAATGCTGTTCGCGACAACTTTTACCGCAAGCCTGAGGAGCGATCATACGTCCGTGAGAATTCGGATGCGGTGATCGTTTTCATCCACGGTGGCGGCACTAAGACGACAGGGCACCACGTCGCGGCTCAAGTCATGGATTACATGGCAAACTATAATGTCGATGTGATCGCGATGGACTTGGGATGGCACGGTGAAGGGTCTCGTCGTTCGCCGAAAAGCATTCGTGACGAGCTTACGGTCGTTCGCGACGTCACAAAGCATCTGATAGGAAAGTCGAATAAACCTGTCTTCTTGGTCGGTCACAGCATGGGTGGCGTGATTTCGGATCTCTATATGAGAAACTTTCCGAAAGATGACTTATTCGCGGGAGTCGTGCCGCTTTCAACAGTTGGCGATCCGGTTCCGGGAGGCACGGCGGCGCAAAAGCGAGCGCGTGAAAATGAAATTGATTTGGTGAATCGTGAAAATCCAAATATCCCCGAAGGAGAACGTGATCTCGGGGCTGCTCTTGCACGTCAGAACAAGATCTCGCCGTCGTCAGGGTTCTACTGCGACATCCTTATGACAGGTGTTGAGTGGAAAATGCCGAGTCACCAGGGTGCAGATTATCTCCCCTCTCTTTACATTATCGGGAAAGGCGATGGCCTTTATCAAGGATACGAAACTCAGTTTCGTGAAGGCGTCGCTGGCCTTAAAAAGGCGCAGCTTGTGGTCTACGAGCCTCGCCGCGATATCAAAGCTAAGGATGAAGAGCGGGTTCAGATCGGTCACTTGATATTCGATCACAAACCGCCGGTTGAGTTCGCGGACTCCGTTTCTCCGGAAGTTCGTAAGAAGGTTTTAGACGGAAAAGTCGATAAAGCGGAGTTTGAGCGGCTTCGCCGCGAGGGCTTGGTTCGTATCGAGGATCAGTTCGGGTACGAAGACTTGAAGAGCCCGGAAACATTCGTCCGTGTTCGTAACTTCATTGCGCAGGTGACGGGGAAAGAGTTGCAGCGCTCACCGGTTGTGCGCGACTCCTTGGATGACATCACTCAAGAATATATGAAGAACATCGCGTTTCGCGAGTTCGCGGATCGACATGTTTATCAGTGGATGAGAGCGACACAAGAGGGCGCTTCTCTTGGTCAGGAAGTTTCGAGACTGTCGAAGGAGTTCGGTGCCCTTGAGGGGCTCGTCAAGCGCGGTGAAGCTAAGCCTGCGGATCTCGCTCGCCTGGAGGAAGTGAAGGCGAGCCATGCGACTTTGATTCAAATCATGAAAGACAAAGGTGTCGTGAGTGACGCGAATCGTCCGCATTTTGAAGCCGTCAAAGCGGAGCTGGAAGCTATTCGCAAGCAGATGTCGCACTCTCTTGACGGTCTTAAGAGCGAACAAGATCAGTTGAAGCTCTCAATCACTCAGAATCGCAGACAGATTGATGCTTCTGAATCGTTGGTTCGCTCCGATTTAATTGATCGTGTACGTCGTGAAATCGATGACGCGTTCGAACTTATGATGAAAGAAGACGGTGTCGTGCGTGATCTCTCATCTCGTTACCTGTCTGAGAGTATCGGGAAAGATGGAGAGTTTGCTCCCGGTCTTTTCGAAAACATGCCTAAAGAAATGTTGGCGGCATACAATCGCTACGCAAAGGCTTCTGAGGCGTATCAAAATGTTCATGGGCAATTCGACGGCCTTCTTTTGTCAGAGTTGGCGGCGGGTCGCGCTCGGGTGGAAAAAGTCGATGGCGACGTTCAAGCGAATCTGCAACAGGTCGCGCATGATCTCATGGCGCAGACAAGTCGCCTTAAGGTTGTTCAGTTGGAGCTTGAAGGCCTGGCGCGCACGCGTGCCCAGCTGATGAACCGCCAGTTTGACCTTTCGGTTGAGCAGGCCGAGTTGGTAGGGTCGAAGTACTTTTACGCTGACTACTACACTGTCGCGCAGGTTCTTTCGCGACCTCTCTCGGATATCCAAAGTCGTGGTCCAGATGAGGCCGCGGCCATTCGGAAAGAAATGAATAGCGTGCTTCAGAAGCTGTGGGCGGACTGGAACGTGACCTGGGGCGAGCGACCACAAGGTCTTTCGGAGCTTGAGGGCTTGTATTGATATTTGAGTTTTAGAGAGGAAAACTTGAAGACTTATTTCTATACGATCATTTTGTTGTGTGCGTTTGTTCATGTCGGGCCAGTGAATGCTCAGAGCGAACGCCAGTGTAGCACGTCGATATTCTCGCCGATTTTGGATAAAAACGGTCAGCCCATGACGCTCGCTCCTAGTGCGCCTACGGCGGAGCCATCGTCAAAAACTGTCGCGTTGGCGACGACCGTTTCCGTGTATTCCATTAAGGATATCGAGACGACCATTCAGAAAAACCAAACGCTTCAGCCTGAAGTCTTAGCTATTTATAAGCGTATGATAGAACAGGGTGAGTCTCGCTACGTTCTTATGCCGAATCGGCTAGAAGCGTTGGATCAACTTGTCGAGACGATGCCGAACTTTAAGCAAGTCGTCGATGAGCTTAAAAAGTCGCTTGCGGTCTCTATTCATGCTCAAGAAGCCATACATTTTCCGCCGATTATTCTTCTGGGGAGCCCAGGGGTTGGAAAGACCTACTTTGCCGAACAGCTCGCAAACTCTATTGGTGCCGGGCACGAGTTTGTTTCGATGAGCAGTATCACCGCGGGTTGGATTCTTTCGGGTGCGAGCGCATCGTGGAAGGGCGCACAGATGGGGCGAGTCGCTCGCACATTGATTGAAAAGGATACGGCGAACCCTGTGATCATCTTGGATGAAATCGACAAGGCGTCGGGAGGACGAGACTACGATCCGCTCGGGCCTCTTTATCAGCTCTTGGAGTATGATACCGCCCGACGTTTTCGTGATGAGTACCTTCAGATTGACGTCGATGCCAGTCGTATTAACTGGGTTGCGACGGCGAACGATATTTCGGCGGTTCCAGATGCGATTCGCAGTCGTGCGTTGATCTTTACGATTCCGAATCCGGATACGCCGCAACTGAGAGTGATCACGGCGAATGTTCTGAAGCAATATCTTAAGAAGCATCCGAAGCTTGAGTTTTCAGGAGAGATCGCGGAGTCGGTTTTCCTGATGCTGAAGGATCAGTCTCCTCGGGAAATTCGTAAGCTTATCGAAAGCGGCGTCGGAAGTGCCTTGATTCGAGGGCGTCGAAACCTGGAAACTGAAGACATCGATCTTGGTCTCCTTCGCGAGGAAAAAGTCCCCGAAAAAAGGATCGGCTTTTAATGACTGCTTTTATCTTAAGCAGGTTGTCGAAAACAACCTAAGGAGGCTTGCAAGCCTCCTTTATCTGTGGGTTCATATTGCCGCTTACCTTTGTAACCTGATTTAGGGGTGGAATATGAAACACACAGCACGCGTTCTATCTGTACTTTCGATCCTCGTCTCACTTGCTTCCGTAACGGCGGCTTCGGCGTATTCTCCATCGGAGAGTCAGTCGGCAGAGATTTCTTCATCACTTTTTCCGACTCCTCGCGAAGTGTATCAAGAAGGACTTGATCCTTATGTCTTCGTGACGGCAGGTCTTATGAATCCGGAAGGCAGCTACAACACGGGTGGTGAGTACGGATTCGGTTTCGGCTTCCAACCATACATCCCGTTCGGTCTCGGAATGGAGATGCTCGCGTCGCGTAACCAATCCAAGCACCACGGTACGCGTGATCTTGAACGTACGACGGTTCTTGTCCGCGCCACTTACAACTTTGGCGGTTCGACACCGATCCTAAAAGATAGCTACGTTGGTCTTGCGACTGGCCCAACCATCAACCAAGATGCGACGTACTTCGCGCTCGCTCCTGTTGTAGGTTTCGATATTCCTGTTCGTGAGTGGTCGGGCGAGTATCTGTCGTCGGTGACGGTCGGTCTCGATGCGAAATACATGATGGTTTCGAGCGACGATGCGAACGGTCTTAGCGTAAATGGTGCATTGAAGTACTGGTTCTAATAATCGATTGGGCGCCGATTTCGTCGGCGCCTTGCGCCCCTCTATATCGACCTGAGAAGGTACTGAGGGGCATTGGTTTTTGGATTCATTTATCTCGCTCGACGCCAATAGGCCGTCGATTTCATCCATTCTTTGCGAATGCCGTTTTGCTCGCAGTTCGCGAGTAGCCATTCGGAAACTTCTTTTACGACCTCACCTTCACCTGATACCCATGTGAAAGTCGCGCTTCCCGATAAAGCTTCTGATCTGAGATCTGACTTTTGAAGGGCTTGAATGATGCGAGCCGAGTCTCCTACGGACTCATGTTCCCGAGTTTCGTTTTTTCGATGAAGCCAGACGATTTGAACGCCTGCCGGCTTTTGAAGTTCGGTTTCGTCTTGAGTCTTTTCTTTTGTGTTTTTATGTGACAACGAGCTTTCCTGCCGCTGTCGGGTGGTCGATTACGGTGATTGGGTGCTGAAAGGCCTCGCTCAAAAGATCGCTATTCAAAACTTCCGCGGAAGGGCCGAACGCGAGCCGTTGACCTTGGCTCAATACGAGAATTCGGTCTGCATACTGAGCCGCCAAGTTGATGTCGTGAAGGATTGCGAAAACGCCAAGCGCGTGGCCGTGTTGAGATTGATCGACGCGTGCTCGCGCGACCTGAAGAATTTTATGCTGATGAGAGATATCGAGGCTTGAAGTCGGTTCATCAAGGAACAGGAGTGAGGCTTGCGACTCCGTATCGGTAGCTTGATCGGGTGCCGTGATTTGAGCGAGTGCGCGTGCGAGTTGAACGCGCTGCTGTTCGCCGCCAGACAGAGTCAGATACTGTCGGTTCTCGAACCCTGCGAGCCCGACTTGGGTCAAGCAATGCTTCGCGATCTGAATATCCGTTTGTGATTCGCGATGACTGTGTTGATGCGGAGTTCGTCCGAGAAGGACGACCTCGAAGACCCGGAAATCAAAGTGAAGCGGTGTTGATTGCGAAAGGACGGCCCGGTTTTTCGCGAGCTCTTTAAGAGAATGCGTCTCGATTGGCTGTCCGAACACGGAGACGTGTCCTTGACTCGGTTTTAGGTCTCCGGTGAGGAGCCTAAGAAGCGTGGTTTTGCCGGCGCCGTTTCGCCCGATCACCGCGACGATTTCGCCGGCTCGCAGATTGAGATTCACTTTGTGAACGAGGTCGCGGTTTTCAATACGAAAAGAGACGTCTTGCGCGGAAAGAAGCGTCGTCATAATGCCACGTTCTTTCTGTCTCTCAGAAGCAGATAGAGAAAAAATGGTGAACCGACGGATGCCGTCACGATACCGATGGGAAGTTCCGCGGGTTGAACGATCGTGCGAGACAAAAGATCGGCCAAAACAAGAAGTGTCGCGCCTAATAGGGCCGAGATCGGAATGAGGTGACGATGATCGGGGCCAAGCGAAAGACGCACGAGGTGTGGAATGACGAGGCCAACGAACCCGATCATGCCTGCGACCGCGACGCCGGCTCCGACTCCGAGTGCGACAAGTGTGATGAGAGCTCGTTTTGCGTGTTCGACATGGATTCCAAGAAAGCGGGCATTGTTTTCGCCAAGTAAAAGCGCATTCAAAGCTTTGGCGAAAAACGGAATGCCGAAGATCGTAATAAGTAGAAACGGTGAACTGGCGGCAAGGGACGTCCAACTCGCCCCACCGAGAGAGCCGAGTTGCCAGAATGTGATGCTTCGAAGCTGTTCGTCGGTTGAAATATAGGTGAAGAAGCCGGTGAGAGCGCCGCACATGGCGTTGATGGCGATCCCTGCCAGTAAGAGCGTTGTCATGCGCGTGTGGCCTTGGCTCTTTGAGAGATTATAGACAATAGACAACGCGAGCAGACTTCCGATGAAAGCCGCAATCGGAAGCGTGAAAATTCCGAACCAATTGATGTTGAGTACGACGGCGGCCGCGGCAAAGAGCGAGGCTCCGCTTGAAATGCCGAGAAGCCCTGGGTCGGCCAGAGGGTTTCGGTAAAGTCCTTGAAGGGCGGCACCGGCTGTCGCGAGGGCTCCGCCTAAGAGCGCCCCTAAAAGAACACGCGGCGTGCGAATGGCTTCAAGCACGGCGGCTTGTTGAATCTCGAACGCCGTCAATGGCTCGATGCCGAAGCGAGCGCCAAAGATTGAAATCACCTGAAGGGGCGAAATCTTGACGGCCCCGATTCCGACCGAGAGAACAAGCGTGATGAGTAGTGCGACCGCCATCGCGCCCATGACAATGGTGACTGGGGATATCGTTCGTGCGCGCGCGAGCATTAGGGCTTTTCCTTATAGAGTTCAGCTAGGAGTTTCGATGCGAAATCGGGGAAACGGGGGCTGATCCAACGGATGCTGTCGTCGACTTGAATGATGAGACGGTTTTTTCCGGCGGGAGTCAGCGCGACGCCCGGAAGCTTGAGCGCGCCTTCGAGTCCTTCGACCGATGTGAGGCCGCGCTCCAGCATGATGATCGCATCGGGTGCGGCTTGCACCATCGCCTCGGCCGTGAGTGGTTTTACGCCTGATGTGAAGTCCGCGGCGTTTTTCGCTCCGACGAGCTCGATAAGAACATGCGACCCGGTTTCTGTTCCATAGATAAACGCCTTGCCTGGGCCGTGTGCGTAGAGAAAGAAAACTCGTTTGAGGCCATGTTTTTTTCTAAGGGCGTCGGCCTTGTTTTTGGTCTCTTCAAATTTCTTTTTCATTTCGGTAGTGAGTTTGGACCCTTCATCAGGAACTCCGGTCGCGGTCGCGATGGTCTGAATTCTTTTTTCGAGGTCTTCGATGCGTTTCCCTGAGTTTTCGATGATAAGAACTGGAATTTTGGCGGAGCGAAGTTGCTGAACGGTCGCTTCGGGAAGGTTCTCTTCGCTTGCGATGACGAGTTCGGGTTGAAGGCTGATCATGCCTTCGATACTTGGGCGATAAGGGTGACCGACCTTTGGAATTTTCTCGGTCTCCGGCGGGAACTTTGTCCCGACATCG
>JAVFAU010000040.1:0-9776 GCA_034002335.1 Bdellovibrionales bacterium
AGACACTCGTCTCATGGGGACGCGAGTTGGACGTGAGGGTGCGAGAACGTCAGAACGAAACGGGTGTGGGCCGCTGAACGATCCAAGGTGAGGTCGGCATGATTCGCTTGCGCGAGTCTACGACTGATTGTGAGACCGATTCCGGTTCCAACTCCTGGCGGTTTTGTGGTGAAGAATGGATCAAAGAGTTTTTCGATGATGTGATCGGGAATCTTCGGTCCCCCGTTTTCAACGATGATCTCGACGATGCGGTCGCTTTCCGTGGCCGTGATGTGAATCCAGCGGGCGCTGGTATCGTCGGCCTTCGTCGAAGCGATGATCGCGTCGTGAGCGTTGTTGATGAGGTTCATCAGAATCTGGGAGATTTGAACGGGGCGTGCAAGTACGATGGCGTCGTGAGGCGTGATGGTGACTTGCACTTGAATCGAAGCCAGGCGCAGGCGCTCGAGGCATATCTGTAAAGTCGAATCGATGATCGCCTGTATGTTTTCGGCCCCAATCGGATCGGAGTCGCCGGACCGCGAATAAACACGCAGTGAGTGGATCGTTTTTGTAATGCGATTCACCATATCCATGATGTCTGTGGACGACTGTTGAAGCGAAGGTCTGTCGAGAGAGACTTTGTCGTCGGCCGCGGCTTTGTTCAACATGGCGGCCTTGCCCATGATGACAGTCAGAGGATTGTTGATCTCGTGCGCGATACTCACGGCCATTTCGCCGAGAGCGGTGAACTTGGAGGTCGAATTGAGTTCAGCGAAATCAGTTTTAAAGCGCTCCGTCATGTCGTGAACGCCGCGAGTGAGAAAGCCGATCTCGTCGTCGGTGGAGTCGGTTTCGATTTTCGTTTCGAGTCGTCCGAGGCCGAGGTTTTTCATGGCAAGCGTGAGGCGTTCGAGCGGCATAAAGAGCGAGCGGACCAACCATCGGTTCAGGGCGAAGGCGACAAGTAGCAGCGTCGCGAGCATCGTGAGGATCAGTTTTCGAAGCAGAACGATGGGCTTTTGTAGGTCGTCTTTCATCACGCGAAAAGCGAGTGTCCAAGCGGGGTTTTCACTTTCATCGGACTGACCACGCTCGAAGATCAGCGTGAGGGCCCCTTCGGATTCGTGAAGAACACCGCCGTTTTTAAGAGGGCGCGATTGAAGGCTCACTTCTCCCGGCGCGAAGAGCGAAGTGTCGATGCTCTTGGGCGAGGTGAGGGACGCGAGTGATGAGAGCAAGAGGCGTTCGTCCGGAGTTCCAAGTGACTCGAGGCGTGAGTAGATGCGCGAACCGTCGCGAGCGAAAATCTGCACGTCCGTGCGAATCTGCCCGGTCACGGGTTGTGTGAGGGTTGAGAGTGTTCTTTGAAGGCTTGCGAGTGGAATGGTCATGAAGACGAATCCGATGAGTGGACCGTTCTCTTCTCGGATTTTCGAGACGAAATGAACCATTGGTCGTACGGGGTTGCTCATGTCGAATTGATAAACGGGGTGATCGCTTGTCATCGCACGATCGAAGAGGTGGTCGTGTTTGGTTTTGCGGCCGAGATCAAGGCGGTTGAGATCGATGCGGCGAATGCGATTGCGATCGTAGAAGCTGATGGATTCGTAAGTTTTGAAGTTTCGGCGATAATCTTCGAAGCGAGATTGAATCTGTCGCAAGTTGAGCTCGCGAAAGAAGTAAGTGCTCTTGCTTAAGTAAGCCTGCTCGCTCGCGCGAGTTTCAAAGAACTGTTCAACGGTGTAAAGAGCCTGGCGGCCGGAACGGGTGACCTCTTCCGTCGCAAGATGTGCGAGATATCGTTCGCCGAAAATAAAAAAGGCTCCGGCGAAGGTCATGGCCGTAACCAGCATCAAGATACAGTTGAAGATGAGGAGTCTTGTTCGAATTTTCATTTTTCGGAGTCTTGTTTGGCGACGCTGTTTAAGATGGATGCGTCGATCAGGGGTTCGATCTCATTTGCAAAGTCAGGCAAGCCGCGCGTCGCGAAGAAATCCGTGATGGATTTCATGTTTCGTCGCAGTGACCCGTCTTTTTTAAAAGTCTGCACGTTTTCGGCGAGGTCGATGATCCGCGCATTGGTTTCGATGAAATGGAGAGCCATTTCTGGCGTGTGATCAAAGTACTCAGCCGCGACTTTCGCGAAGAGCTTGGGGTCAGTGGAACGAAGCTCGAGGGCTTTTAGGTAGGCATGGAAGATTTTAACGGGAACGTCGGGAAGACCCATGATCTCCTCGCGAAAAACAAGACCGCTCAAAACGAGATTCGGGAATTCGCCGGACGTCAGAATCGGCTTGAGTCCTCTTTGAATCCCTTCTGAGAGATACGGATCCCAGGCGTGGCCTGCGTCGATTTCGCCTCGGAGAATCGCATTGGGAACATCGGCTGTCGGAATGCGATAGTAGGAGATCGTGTGGGTGTCGACGCCGGCCGCTTCGAGAGACTTCGAAAGAAAGTACTCGGCAAAGGAGTTGAACTCTGTGAGCCCGACTCTTTTGCCTTCGAGTTCTTTGGGGGAACGAATGGAAGGGCTCGCAAGGATTACGTCGGTCAGGGATTCGTCGGTCAGTGCGACAAGCCGAATGGGCGTCGCAAGGCTTTTAAGAATGATGAAATCCGCGAGCGTTCCCGGAGAAACCTGAACACGACCTGTGCGGATGGAGTCGTTCAACTCGGCGATGCTGTTTGATTTGACGGTTTGAACATCGAGCCCGAGTTCCGAGAAGTAGCCGAGCTTTTCCGCGATGACCAAAGGATAGTATCCCGACCAGTCGAACGCTCCGACGAAAATGGTGCCTTGGTGGACGGGGCGTTTTGGATCGCTCGTCGTAAAAGAGATGAGCTCGAGCGTGTACCTGAGTGTGAGGCCCATTGCCGTTGCGAACGCAAGAGCCCACAAAGCAATCCAGAGTGCGTGCGGTCGATTGGTTGTCGAGCGACTCGAAGTATTGTCGTGTTTCACTTCAGATAAGCTAAGGGCTTCGTGCTCAAAAGTTAAGTCGAGAAAGAGTGCAGGACGGTGACAGACTCCGTGCGTTGTTCAGCTGGAAGAACGAACGTGATGCTGAGCGGACCAAAGATCATTTTATGAATCACGATGCCGGCGCTTGCGAGCTTCTCGGCTAGGACTGTCGGAAAGTCAGTCGCGTAAGCTCCTTGGCATGTGGCAGTGACGGTGCAAAACGCGGTCGTGTCGGCTTGAAAGCCGTTGTCTTCAAGGGCGCCGACTTGCGCATTCAATGCTTCGGACGGCGCTGTCATGAGAAAACAAATTTCGGAACCGTCGGCGACTGGACCTGTGACGTCCAAAAGCTGTGGCATCGGCAGGCGTTTTTTTGAAAGCGCTTCTGAGATTTTTTTTAGTACCTGGGAGATCGGGGAACCGAATGAAAGTGCGGGATCGTGCGCGGCAGTTGATTTTGAAATGCGCATCTTGATCTGGCGAACATCGGCGTGGCTTGTGACGGCTAGGACCGTGCTTTTTTCGTAAGACATAGATTTTTCCTCAGAGGGATTTCGCGCGGAGGCTTTTGTCGCATTTGTGATTTGAGTGAAAGTTTCAAGCTGTTGATCGGTCGTCGCGTGCGCCAAGCCCACGAAAACGGGAACTCCGTGGGTCATCGCGAGTTCGACGCTGCGATAGTGCAAAACCTTGGCGCCCCAGAATGTCATATCGAGTAACTGTTCGTGGCTGAGGTTTGTAAGGGGCCTTGCTGCGGGCACGGTTTTCGGGTCCGCCGAAAGAACGCCCGGAACTTCTTTGAGAATTTCACAGCGGTCCGCATGAAAGGCCGCAGCGAGTGCGACGGCTGTCACATCGGTGCCGCCCCGGCCGAGAGTTGTGATTTCTTTTGTGATCGGCGAGACACCCTGGAACCCGGCGAGAATAACGACATTTCCGCGACCGAGTTCTTCTTCGACCCGAATGGCTTTGAGGTCGACGATGCGCGCGTTGGAATGGGTTTCATCAGTCAGGATGCCGGCCTGTGATCCGGTGAAGCTGAGCGCGCGGGCTTCGGGCGCAAGCTCTGCGAGCGCGTCGGATAAGGCCATCGAAAACAAGGCCATGCTCACGCGTTCACCGGTGGAGAGAAGCATATCGAGTTCGCGGCGATTGGGAGTTTCGCTGACGGCGTAGGCTTGTTGAATCAGCTGATCGGTTGAAGAGCCCATCGCGCTTACGACGACGATGACATCGTGACCGCCGGCTCTGAGTTTTGCGACTCGTCTGGCGGCCGTGCGGATGTGCTGAGCTGTTGCGAGGCTCATGCCGCCGTATTTTTGAATGATCAGAGGACGTTTGGTCACCGTTTACGCACCCGTTAGTTGTTCAGGTACTGTGCTACCGCCGCATGGGCCCCTTTGGGAATCCGAATTTTATGAGAACGCACCTCTCGTGGAATAAATCCTTTCAAGAGCTCCGGATTAAGTTCCGTGAGAGAGCGTTCACTGACCCCCAAATGGTTCGCCAAATTGATAAGATCGGTACCGCCCGGAGCATTGAAGTACTCAAACGAGTAGGGTACCTGCGCTTCGATCTCTCGGAATCCGTAAAGCGCCGGAGCTTTGGCGATGAGCATCGCAGCGAGCATCTTAGGAACGTAGTTGCGGGTTTCCTCGGGGAGGGCGCCGCGGTCGGCGAGTTCCCAATAGCTGTTTGTTTTATGTCGGCGGATGAGGCGTCGGACACCGTTTTCGCCCATGTTGTAGCTAGCGGCCACAAGATACCACGAGCCGAACTGTCCAAAGAGGTCGGTCATGTAGCCGATGGCCGCTCGCGTGGCTTTTTCAAAGTCGCGGCGTTCGTCGATCCACCAATCGATGTGAAGTCCGTAGCGACGTCCGGTCGGAGCGATGAACTGCCACATTCCCATGGCGTGGGCGTGGCTTACGGCGCTCGATGAAAAGCCGCTTTCGATCATGGCGACATACGCGAGATCGAGAGGAAGGTTGGCTTTCTTTAACTCTTCTTGAATGCCGGGGATGAAGCGAGAGGAGCGTTCGAGCCAGCGGCGAAACGACGTGCGCCCCGACGTTTGAAAGTACTTAATCCATTTGCGCACGCGCGCGTTGTAGGTCACCGGGAAATCGAAGATCAAATGAGCTTCGTTATAACTCTTGCCCGCGCCGTTTTGAGCGTGTGCGGCGTTCGTTACGACTTTGTCGGCCGCCGCGAGCCCGAGGTCGATTTTTTCAGGCTCAAGTCTGCGAAACTTTCCGTTGGCGGAAGCGGGAGCTGTTGGCGATCCGAGCGAAGCATTCGCCCGGTTTGAAGCGGGGGTACCGCCCGCGATACCGCTTGCGGGAGGAGGGGCGGTGGCTTTTGCGTCGGTTTCTGTGGCGGCGGCCGCGCTGGGGGCGGTGTCCGTTACGCCGTCCGAAGTCGCCTCTGGGGCGGTGGTCGGAACGTTGGATGTGAGAGTGAGCGAAGGGCTTTTTTCGTCTGCGGAGGGTGAGTCGCTGCTTTCTTTAAGGCTATTGAGCAGAACCCAGCCCCGGGTTTCGATATCCGAAAGTGGGGCGTGAGCCCAGACATCAGAAATAGGTGGCCTCGCGAGTCTTGGGCGACGCACCCGTCGTCTGGTTTCGCCTTGCGCGGCAACACGTGCGCCCGGTTGGGCCTTTTCCGCTCGCGCTTTTTGAGAGACTCGGCGTTTTGAAGACACGGGCGTTTGCTCCGATGGCGGAGGAGCTGAGGCACAGCTCGCGAGCAGGGATAGCGCGAGCGCGACAAGACCGAGCGTCGAGAAAAAAGATGCGGCCAAAGATACTGGTGCTTTCGCGAGCGTGCGCGAGCTTTTTTTCAAGTCGGTCATCCTGACCAGTCCTCAACTCTCGTGGCAATTGATGAAAGCCTCAGTGCTTTCTATTGGACCAGTCTAGCGAGCAACCGGTTTTAATGTCGAGCCGCAATTGGATTTGACGGCGGGTTAAAATCTTGGCGCTGCTTTCGTCGAGTTTTCAAAGCTCAGCCATGTACTCCAAGCCTTGCCGGGGCTTTCAGTTCGTTCTGAAAACTTGAGTCTTGAAAAGGTCGAGGTGGCACCACGCTTGCTCTCTTTACTAAGTGGAGTCTCATTCGTCCGTGTCGGGCCGTGTTTGTGAAACACGATCGACTCGATCGAGCTTGAGACGAGCTAGACCAACGTCAGGAGGACGGATGAGCAAGGGCATTTTCACCGCAGTGAGTGGTGCGATGGCGCAATCGGCGCGGCTCGACACGGTGGCGAACAACTTGGCCAATGTAAACACGCCTGGATTCAAAAGAGACAGTCAAGTGTTTCGCGAATATCTCACGTCTTACAATAAAGAACCGGGAACGATTGAAGTGCCGCGCGTGCCGGCTTCAATCGAATCATTTTACGCGATGAACGGTGGCGACAAGTCGTATGTCGATATCGACGGAACTTCTTCTGATTTTTCGCAGGGAACTTTGAAAACGACGGGGAACACTCTTGATCTCGCGATCGAAGGCGAGGGCTTCTTTGAAGTCGCGACACCCGAAGGGCTTCGCTTCACACGCTCCGGCAACTTTTCGGTGGATGGAGAAGGGCGCCTTGTCACGAAGCAAGGTTTTCCCGTTCAACGTCAAGGCGGAGGTGAGTTTCAATTCGCCGGCGCTGATGTGAATATCTCAGCCAACGGTGAAGTTTTTGAAGCGGGACAGAGCCTTGGGTTTTTGTCCCTGGTTACGGTGGAAAACAAAGATGCTCTTTTGAAGCAGGGAGCAAACCTCTTTGCGTTGAAAGAAAACTATGGCGCGCAATCGGAGCCGGCGGCCTCGGCCAAAATTCATCAGGGATTTTTGGAGGGCAGCAACGTCAATATCATTCGTGAGATGACCGACATGATCGCGGCGACGCGAACGTTCGAAAGCACGCAAAAAGCAATTCAAGCCTACGATCAAATGAACGGCAAAGTCGTGAACGAAGTTCCGAAGTTGAACCAGGGGTGATGTAAATGATTAAGTCTTTGACAACAGCCGCCACAGGCATGCAGGCGCAGCAGACGAACATGGACGTCATCGCAAACAACCTTGCGAACGTTTCTACGACGGGATTCAAGAAATCGCGAGCCGAGTTCGAGGATCTCATGTATCAAACGCAAAAAGAACCGGGCGCGGTTTCGGGTTTGAATTCGATTTCTCCGACCGGTGTGCAGACGGGGTTGGGCGTGCGCACCGCTTCGATTCAAAAGGATTTTGAAATCGGCGCCGGAAAAATTACGAAGAACGCGTTGGACGTGCAAATCGAAGGTCCTGGCTTTTTCGCTGTTCAGCTCGCAGATGGCCAAGTCGGTTACACGCGTGACGGCCAGTTCAAGAAAGATCCAGCCGGTCGCATCGTCGATAAAAACGGCAACGCGCTTCAGCCTGAGATCGTCATTCCTCAAAACGCGCAAGGCGTGGATATCGCTCCGAACGGCCAAGTGTCTGTGACAGTTGCGGGGTCGATGCTGCCGCAGCCGATTGGCCAAATTCAAGTCGTCAACTTCGTGAATCCAGCGGGTCTTCGCGCGATGGGAAAGAATATTTTCATGCCATCGGGAGCCAGCGGTCTTCCGGCGCAGGGGCTACCTGGTCAAAACGGGATTGGTGAATTGGCGCAAGGACAAGTTGAAGCTTCGAACGTCAATATCGTCGATGAGATGGTAAACATGATCACGGCTCAGCGTGCGTACGAGACGAATTCGAAGGTGATTCAGGCCTCCGATCAAATGTTGCAATCCGTGAATCAGTTGCGTTGAGGATAATCGATGAGCGGCCTCGCGTTTAGACGGATATTGAAATTGAAAACCGAGGCGTCGAGATCGGCTCGTCGAGTGCGGTCTCGTGGTCTGACGGCGATAGGCTTGGGAGCCTTCTTGGTGTTGTCGATGTTTGCACACGACTTAGCCAACGCGCAAAGCGGGATTAGTTTCACAATCGCCATTCGCCCCATGGTGAATATCGGTTCAAGTGAACACCCTGAAGTCGGCGATCTGACGCTTTCGGAAATCATCGACACCAAAACAATCGCGGCCGCTCAGCGCGAGAATGTGGTGCGATTGCTTTCGGCTGTGGCTCTCTCGGACCGACCGCTCGTGGGAGAAGGGCGTACTTTTACGCGCGAAGGCCTTGAGACCGTCGTCGCCGAGGCCTCTCGTCGCCTTGAAGCGGCCGGATATTCCGTTGAATGGAGAATCCCTGGCAGGAGTCATGTTTTAAGAAGAAACGAGTTTTCACAAGAGGCGTTGCTCTCGGCCTTGCGGGTGGAGTTTGAGCGGCGATGTGAGCGTTGCGAAGTCGTGTTCCGACGCATGGATTTGCCAAAAGTCGTGAGCGCGGACGATGTCGCCTCCTGGAGATTGCTCATGCGGGCGGAGCGTCCGCGAGGTAGCTTCGCGATTCCAATCGAGTTTGATCTCGTAAACGGAAAAAAAAGAACGACGAACATTTCTGGACAAGTCGAGTTCTACGCGATGGTTCCGGTCGCGACCCGTGCGCTGCCGTCGGGAGCGAAGCTCGAAGAAGAACTAAAAAACGGCTCGCTTACGATCGAGCGTCGCAATATCACGCATGCGATGGATGTCGCGGCGTCTTCCGAAGAACTGGCGGCTGGAGTGGCTGCGCGCGCGTTGTCGCCGGGAGAAGTGATATGGCGCGGAGTCGTTCGTAAAGAGCAAGTCGTTCGCTTTGGCGATCCGATTCGCGTGCGAACAGGCGGAGAAACCTGGAGCGTCAGCATCGATGGGATTGCTCAAGGTGCCGCTGCTATAGGGGAAACCGTTCGCGTGAGAGTCGGAAGTGGTCAGAAAGTCATTTCTGGTGTGGTGAAGGAGAGAGGCCTTGTCGAAATTGAATAGTAGATCATCGATCATCTCGTCGGTTGCATCGCTTGCCGCATTTTGGACTCTCCTTGCCGGTGTTGTCGGAATGACGACGGGCTGCGCGGGTTTCAATCGCGGCGTGCAAAACCTTGTTCAAGACGATCGCGGCGTCGTGAAGTATTCGGATCAAGCGAACCTTCGGCACCAAGGCGATCGTAAGTATCGTCGTATGAACCGTGGCCGCATGGAAGAAGAAGCGGAACTTGGTTCACAGGCGGGATCACTTTGGGTGATGGAGGGGCAAGGAGCTTATCTTTTCGCTCAAAACCAAACACGCATGATGGGTGATCTCTTGAATGTGCGAGTCGAGGGGAACCCGCGACTGCAGCTTTCAAGCAAAGCGCGCGTGATTTCAAAACTCTTGGAACGTCTCGACAATCCGGTGCGAGGGCTGGCCGCGGCGCGAGCCGCGAACACCCAAGCAACTGGGGGTACCGCCCCGGGCGCATCTGAAGCTGCGTCGCCGGACGCACAGAATGCGGCGACCGCAGGCGCGCAACCGGAGACGGGAGCTGCGGGTGCGACTGCCGGAGCGGGCGTTTCTGGTGGCGCTCCCGGTGCGGACAAAGCGTCCGATGCGAGCGATCCGATCAATGCGATTCAAACGGTTCCGACCAGAATCGTCGAACAGCTAAAGGACGGAAGCTACCGTGTGAAAGGGGTACAGCCCTTCATGATCGGTCGTCGCGAATACCGCGTGATTGTCACCGGCGTCGTACGCCAAGAGGACTTCGACGATAGCGGCGTCGATGCTTCGAAGTTGCTTGATTCACAGTTTGATATCGTCAGTGCGAGAAAGGGTGGAACGACGTTATGAAGGGGCATGTCATTCGATTCGCGATCCTACAGATGGGTCTCCTGGTTCTTGTCCTCATTCTCTCGATCGTAGGTTCTTCGGTCGTAGGCTTTTTGCCGAAGGCGGAGGC
>JAVFAU010000041.1:0-9730 GCA_034002335.1 Bdellovibrionales bacterium
AGGGCTTGGTAGAGGCCGTGGTTGTCTTTAAGGCGCAAATCGCGACGAAACCAGAACAACGTGTAGTGAGGGCGCGACATGAGACAACCTTCCGGTTATTTTAACTGTGCGGGTCGTGGGTAGGGAACCACGCGATAGAACGGCTGTCCAGGCCACCAACTGCCAGTGGACGCTTTATGGATTCGCACGCTTGGATCGCCGATGTAGTTCCATACGACCTCACCCCGGCGTGTGACTTCAAAGAGCTGGCCCATAAACGAGTTGCTGATCAAAACGTTGCCATTGGGCATGAGTTCAACAGCCCCCATGAGCGCCGCTGACCAAAAACCTTCAGGGTCGGCCCATTCCCACACGAGTTGGTTATAACGTGGTTCGAGTATGAGGGCTCGTGAGCGCACATGGGTTGGGTACACACCGTTATCGAACAGGAGAATGTTTCCGTCGGTCGTGATCGAGGCGGAGTGTTGAACACGAAAGAGACCTTTGGGAGACATCCACAAGATCTTTTTTGTTTGATGCTCGACAAGGAGAACGGTGCTGATACTGCGCATGCTAAGCAAAAGAGCGGGGGTGCCTGTCAGTGGGTTCCTTTCTAGGAACTGCAATGAATTCGTGTGAGTGACATTGGGGTTTGTCGGGTTTTCGACTCGGTCATGAAGCTTGTCCCAGTGGTCTTGCACGGACCATTCCCAGGTGATGGTCTTATCTGTTTTGCGAATAAAGACGATGCGATCAGTAATCGCCGTTTGCGGCATTTCGGGAAAATACTTTGTCTTTAAAGACTCGCGCATTGGCTCAGACATGATTGTCGCCAAAGTCCCGTTGTCTATCTCGATCACGTCGTGATGAAGCATGGGAGCGTCAAAGCGCCACACTTCTTTACCATTCCAGTCGAGTTCGATCAGAGAACTGCATTGGCCACGAATCGGTAACGTTCTGTCTTCCATGGATGCGAGCTCCATATAGAGCAAGTTTCCGTTTTCGAGAAGACGACCATGGAGAGCTGCGCTTGGTAAGTTCCATTGGTGAAGAATAGATCCATTGCGATCAAGCAGATCCGCTCGATGAGGAGGTTCACCTGGCGCTGTCCATGACATGAAAAGAAATGTTGAATCGACTGTTTCTTTTTTATTCCAAGCGACGACACGTCCGGATCTTGTTTTCTGAGGCTTTTCTTTGGTTTCATCGGAGGCATAATTGCCTGGTGCTGATTGGTTTGGTGACTGTACGATAGAAAGGGCCGCAGCAGCGGTTAAGACGGCCGCTACTAAAAGAGATGTTGTTACGAAACGATTTCGATGCACTTTAAACCTTCGTTAGAGCCTCTTTTAGAGATGTTCTTTTTCGATGGGAACTTAAAAAGGAGATCGATGCAATGGCTATAAGTCCAGTTCGCATTCAATCGAGCCGTGTTTTGGCTCTCAGTATTTTTGTTCTACTGATTTGGGGGGCCGCGGCGGACCGCGCCGAGGCCTATTTTGAAGGGAACCATCGGTATGACGGCCATCATCTGATGAATGGTATCGACTTTAAAAAATATCGCAGCTTTCCCGAGCGGTGGAAGTTCGTGACAGTTCGTTATCGTGAAGACAGCGGAGAGATGCGGATGACCTATGCGAACGATAGAGCTTATAAACATCTTCAGGGTCTCACAAAGTCGAAAACGAAGACACCTTATCCAGATGGAGCTAATTTCGGTAAGGTTGCGTTGGTAACAGAAAAGGATCCGCGCTTTACAAGCTCCAAGGTTCCCTCCAAGTCGAAGCGTTATCTCTTAATGGTGAAGGACGCGAAGAAATATAAAGACACCGGCGGTTGGGGGTATGCGCTGTTTGACGGTAATGGCGTTACGTTCAATGAAGATCCACAAACGAAAACGATGTCTTGTTACTCTTGCCACTTGATTGTTAAGGGCGACGACTATGTTTTCTCGGAAGAGATGGTGTTTCAGGTTGGAAGAGAGCCGTCAAAATCGAGCAAGCTCAATCTAGAGTGGCATTCCGCAAAGTTTGATGCATTCACGCCAGCACTACCAAAAGAAGTTCAAACTTTCGTAAGGACAAATGCGGCCAAGTTTGTCAGTGGTGGTGGTCTTGTCGATCGTTTGGATCCGAGTCTTTTAAAGAATTTTTTTAGCGGGACGCTCGATGAAATCGTGCCGACTCTTCTTGAACGAAGCCGTGAAGTCGCGCGCCCGGTTCTTTATGTTGGCGATGGTGCGAACTTTTCTTTAGTCGTGCCCGAAGGGGTTTCTGAAAGTGCGAAGGGTTGTCACAAAATCGTGATCGTGTTTCGCGGCAAGACAGTCCGGGACGATCGCGTTTGTCGGTAGGGATGGTGGGGAGCGGAAACAGGAGGGCTGAGAGAGCCCTCCTATGGGAGCCGGCTTTTTACGATTCCGGATCTTCAAGGTACGTGTAACCCGAAAGGCCTTCTTCGTAGTGTTTCATCAAAGCTTTGGCTTCGTTCTTCGTGAGTGTACCGCGTAAGATCGAATCTTCGCTCGCCCGGCGAATCGACTCGACAAGCTCATGACGATTGTACTGAACGTACGAAAGAACCTCGGAAACCGAGTCACCCGCTACGACTTCATCGACTGAATAACCGGCGGACGAAACGCTGATGTGAACGGCGTCGGTGTCGCCGAACAGGTTGTGAAGGTCGCCCAAGATCTCTTGGTATGCGCCCACAAGGAACACGCCCATGTAGTATGGCTCGCCTGTGAATTCATGCACTTCAAGGCCTGTTTTTTTCTGTTTTGCGTATTCACCGGTCGTGTCGATGAACTGTCCGATTTTTCCATCGGAGTCGCATGTGAGGTCGACCAGGATCGCGCGGCGAGATGGCTCCTCCGTAAGACGATGGATTGGAAGAACCGGGAACATTTGCTGGACAGCCCACGAGTCCGGCATCGATTGGAAAACCGAGAAGTTGCAGAAGTAGGTGTCCGACAACGTTTCACGAAGAGATTTCGCGATATCTTCGGTGTCCGTGTTTGCGCGCGCCATTTTTTCCATGCGCGTGAGAAGAACCCAGCAAAGATTCTCGGCTTTCGCGCGCTGTTGGAGCGAAAGAACGCCGAACGTGAAAAGCTGAAGGATCGTTTCTTTGATATGCAGAACGTCGTGATAGAACTCGTGCAGGTTGTTGTCGTTCAACTGATCCATCATGTACACGAGGTCTTGTATCACGCGATGGTCTTCTTTCGAAGTCTGCACCGATGGCGCGCGCTTTTGAACCTCATTGATGCCGAGAACGTTGAACACAAGAACCGAGTGGTGGGCGACAAGCGCACGACCGCACTCTGTGACGATGTTCGGGTGTGGCGTGCCTTTTTCTTCGCAAACAGATTGGATGATCGAGACAACGTCGTTCGCGTACTCTTGTTCCGAGTAGTTGATCGAAGAGTCCGTTGCGCCCGAGCCATCGTAGTCAACGCCAAGACCGCCGCCGACATCCATGTACTTGAGTCGCGCACCCATGCCGTAGAGTTCGGTATAGAAGCGTGCGCCTTCTTTGAGTGAGCCTTTCACCGAAGAGATGGATGGGATCTGCGACCCGATGGGGAAGTGAAGAAGCTCAAGAGCTTCGAGCATGTTTTCTTTTTTCAAGAGCTCCACGGCTTCGACGATTTCAAGTGTCGTGAGACCGAATTTCGAACGGTCGCCTGACGAGTCGATCCATTTGCCGGCGCCTTTTGTGTAAAGCTTCGCTCGAAGACCGATCTTTGGAAGAATCGAGAACTTTTTCGCGGCTTCAATGATCATCGGAAGTTCGGCCATGCGGTCGACGACGATGATCGTGTTGCGGCCAAGCTTTTGCGACAAGATCGCCGTTTCAATATACTCGGTGTCTTTAAAACCGTTGCAGATGATGAGCGCGTTTTCGGTATTCATCATCGCGAGCACGACGAGAAGCTCGGGTTTTGAACCGCACTCAAGCCCCATCGTCGCGTTTCGGCCGAACTTCACGAGCTCTTGCACAAGGTGACGCTGTTGGTTCACCTTGATTGGATAAACGCCACGGTAGGAACCTTTGAAGCCGTTATCTTCGATCGCTTTTTTGAAGCAGCCGGAAAGCAGCTCGACGCGTGATTTCGTAATATCTGGAAAACGGATCAACATAGGAACGCGGATGCCGCGCTCTTGAAGATCTTGGGTGAGCTCCATGAGGTCAACAGTCGGCCCTGTTGGACCATGCGGAGTGACGACGACATTGCCTTTGTCGTTTACATCAAAAAAAGTCGCGCCCCATGAACCGACGCCATAGAGTTCTTTGCTTTTTTCAACGGACCAATCGGTCTTGTTCGTAACGGACGTATTTTCCTTTGTCATACTTCCCTCCAAACCTCCGCGAAGCATTTCACCCTTCATTTCACTCCTCAGATTTTTACGATCAGATTCAAAATCCGACCGGCTTTGTAAATAACTTTGTCCGCAGATTTGCCGCCCATCGCGTTTTGAACAGTCGAAAGCTCCAATGCCTTTTGAAGCGCTGTCGCTTCGTCGGCATCCTTTTCGAGTTCAATAACGCCCCGTGCCTTTCCGTTGACCTGCACACCTATAGAGACGACTGAATCGACTGTCAAAGCCGAATCATACTCAGGCCAATTTGCCGTGGAAACAAAACCCGACTGCCCAAGTTTTTCCCATAATTCCTCGGCCATGTGTGGGGCAAACGGCGCCACGAGCTGAAGAAGGGGAACGAGGACCTTTTTGGAGCGGCACTCGGTCTTATAGAGATCGTTTAAGAGGATCATCAGGGCCGAGACGGCCGTGTTGAAGCTCATGACCTCGATATCGTCGCCGACCTTCTTGATCGTTTTGTGTAAAAGCCTGTTGAGTTCCTCGGGAACCGCGGAGTCGTCGGCTAGTACGCCGCCGTTTTCATCGACGCAAAGGCGCCAGATGCGATCGAGGAATCGTTCGACACCGCCGATCCCTTTGTCCTGCCAAGGCTTATCGGCCGACATGGGCCCGAGGAACATCACGAACGTGCGAACGACATCGGCTCCGAACTTATCGCGAAGCGTGTCGGGGTTGATCACATTTCCGCGTGATTTCGACATCTTCTCGCCGTCGGGGCCGAGAATCATACCCTGGTGAACAAGGCGCTTGAACGGCTCTTCGTGCGAAACGAGGCCCGCATCGAAGAGTACTTTTTGCCAGAAGCGGGCGTAGAGAAGGTGGCCAACGGTGTGCTCGGGGCCGCCAACGTAAACATCGACCGGCATCCAGTACTTCTGCGCCTCGAAATCGCAGAAGGCGTCGTCGTTGTGCGGGTCGCAGTAGCGCAAAAAGTACCAGCTCGAGCCCGCGGAGCCCGGCATCGTGTCGGTTTCACGGAAGCCCTCGGTGCCGCCACCGGCTGCGCCCGTGTATTTAACGAAATCAAGATTGCGCGCCAAAGGAGCTTCGCCCTTTTCAGATGGTTGGTAGTCTGCGACTTCGGGTAAAAGCACCGGAAGCTCATTGAGAGGAACGGTTTTGATTTCGCCGTCTGGAAAGCGCACAAGAGGGAACGGCTCGCCCCAATAGCGTTGGCGGCTGAAGAGCCAGTCGCGAAGTTTGTATTGGACGACCTTTTTTCCTAAGGCGCGCTTTTCGATTTCGGCGATGGCCGCGGGAATCGCTTTTGATTTCTCAAGGCCGTTGAGGAATTCCGAATTTACCAAAGTGCCTTCGCCCGTGAACGGCAGCTCGCCTCCATCGAGAACGCGAGTGACGTCGAGTTTGAAGGCTTGTGCGAATTCAAAGTCGCGCTCGTCGTGCCCAGGAACAGCCATGATGGCGCCCGTTCCGTAGTCCATCATCACGTAATCGGCGGTCCAAACAGGAATGGCTTTGCCCGAAAACGGATTCACGGCATAGGCGCCCGTGAAGACGCCCGTCTTCTCGGTCGCCGACTTGCGATCGACCTCAGACTTGCGTGCCGCCTGGTCTTGATAGGCTTTGACGACCGCGCGCTGTGCTTCTGGGACGATGACTTGTAGGCAAGGGTGTTCGGGAGAGACGACCATGAACGTCACGCCAAAGAGTGTGTCGGGGCGCGTGGTGAAAATCTCAAGCGCCTCATGTGAACTCGGCTTTCCAGACGCATCGACCGCGATTTGGAATTTAACGTTCGCACCTTCAGACTTTCCGATCCAGTTGCGCTGTGCTTCGACCGTGCGATCCGGCCACTGAACTTTGTCGAGATCCGCGATCAGGCGCTCGGCGTAGTCGGTGATCTTGAGCATCCACTGTTTCATTGGAACTTTGATGACCGGGTGACCGCCGCGTTCAGACTTGCCATCGACGACTTCGTCGTTCGCAAGAACGGTGCGAAGAGCCGGACACCAGTTCACAGGGGCGTCTTTTTGGTAGGCGAGGCCCTTTTCGTAGAGTTTTGTGAAAATGAATTGCGTCCATTTATAGAATTTCGGATCGGCTGTCGAAACCTCGCGCGACCAGTCGAAACTATAGCCCATTGTTTTCAGAGTCGCTCGAAAGGCCTCGATGGATTTATCCGTTGTAACGGCCGGGTGGATTCCTGTTTGGATCGCGAATTGCTCGGCAGGCAGTCCGAAGGCGTCGTAGCCCATTGGGTGCAGGACGTTAAAACCTTTGGCCCGTTTGTAGCGTGAAAGGACATCGGTTGGGGTATAGGAGGCCAAGTGACCGACGTGAAGACCGTAGCCCGAAGGATACGGAAACATATCAAGCGCGTAATATTTTGGTTTTTTCGTCGTGCGTGCGTCCTCGACCCGAAAGGCCTGAGCCTCGTCCCATTTTTTCTGCCATTTCGAATCAATCGCCTTGTGATCGTACGTCATCGTGCCTTGCTCCTCTTAACCGAAACTCCGGTTGTACCAAAGTCGGGCCCGAAATCGAAGATGAGAATCTGGTCTCAGAGAGATCTTGGAAAACCTGCTAGAATGGGTCGATGAGGGTTAAGTCGTGATGTCGGATACGTCAAAGAGCAAACCAGAAAGAGAGCCCGAGAACGGATCGGAAGCGTCGCTTCCAATGCGTCGCAGGCGCCGTCTGGTGATGATGGTCGATGATGATCGAGACAATCTTAACTTGGTAAGCGCTCTCTTGGCCCATGAGGGCTATGATACCGTGCAGGCGGAGTCGGCCGAGGAGGCTCTGGAGCGTCTTAAGACGGTGGAACCGCACTTGATTCTGCTGGATATCAACATGCCGGGGCTCTCGGGCCTCGATTTGCTTAAGATGCTGCGGGCGCGTGAAAATTACGTGTCGGTGATTTTCGTCTCCGCACGGAGCGAAACCGACGACGTGGTGCGTGGCCTTAATGAGGGCGCTGACGATTACATTTGCAAACCGTTTGAGCCGACGGAGCTTTTGGCGCGCGTGCGTGCTCAATTGAGAATCAAGGATTTGCAGGACCGCTTGGCCGAGGCCAATCACAAGTTGCAGGAGTTGATTGATATCGACGACCTGACGGGCCTTTTCAACATGCGTTCGATTTACGATCGGCTCGAAAACGAGATCAATCGCGGTAAACGCTACAGCCGTTCCGTCGGCGTGATCATGATGGACATGGATAATTTCAAGCGGGTGAACGACACCAACGATCATTTGTTTGGAAGCTACGTTCTAGCGGAAGTCGGCAAGATCATTCGGCAGAACGTGCGAACAGTGGACTTCGCCGCGCGCTACGGTGGGGACGAATTCTTGATTACGTTGCCTGAGACTTCGCTTGAGGGCGCCCAGAAGTTTGCGGATCGTATTCGTGAAAAAATCGAAAACTACAATTTCACAAAAGACGGCAAGTCGATGCGTTTAACGGCAAGCCTCGGCGTTTGTGTGGCCATGCCCGGGTTGGTCGAAGTCGACGCTCGTGGACTTGTGCGCGCGGCCGATACGGCTTTGTATGACGCAAAACACTCTGGAAAAAACTGTGTGCGTACGTACGATCCGTCCCGTTTCTTCCTTAAAAAAACGAGTTAAATTTTAGCAGGTTTTAGTATGGGCGATTCAACGGTTCCTCGTTCGAAGTCTCTGACGGGCGAGTTCTCTGCTTTCCGGCTTCTCGCTTTTACGCTTCTCGCCTTGGCGGTGAGCGTTGCCCTTACCGGGGTTAAGTTTTGGGGCTGGACGATTACAGGTTCACAAGCCGTTTACTCGGACTTCATGGAGTCCATTGCGAACATCGTGGCGGGGGCGCTTGTGGTGTTCGTTGTTCGATTGGCCGCAAGGCCACCGGATCGAAGCCATCCTTTTGGTCATGGCAAGGTCGAATACTTTTCGGCCGCGTTCGAAGGCGGAATGATCGCGTTTGCGGCCTGCGTGATTTTTCTCGAGGCGGTTCCGGCCCTTTTTGTTCCGGGAGAAACCAAGGAGCTGGGGCTCGGGGCGGGAATTGTTTTTGGCTGCGGGCTCGTCAATCTCGTTTTGGGTACCGCCCTTAAGCGTGTCGGCTCGAAAGTGGGGTCTCCGGCTTTGGTGGCCAACGGCGAACATATTCGCAGTGATTTTGTTACAAGCGCCGGTGTGACCGTGGGTCTTGGGTTGGCGCATTTTACGGGAATCGGGTGGTTGGACCCGGCTATCGCTATTTTGGTCGGTCTGCAGCTCGCGTGGACGGGCGGTCGCGTCGTACGCCGCTCGGTTGGCGGCCTCATGGACGAGGAGGATCGTGAGCTATTGATGGAGCTTGCGAGCTGCGTTCAGCGCCTTCGGGCGGAGGACGGCCGCGGGGCGGCCGGTGTGTCAAAATCGTTTGAGGTGATTCAAATTCACCACACTCGCGCCATCAGGTCGGGCCGGTTTCATCATATTGATGCGCATGCCGTAATTCCGGAGTTTTGGAATGTGGCCGAAGCCCATGATCGCGTTGAGGATTTCGAGCGACGCCTGCTTAAGCTCTATTCGCAGCCGGGCGAGCTACATCTTCATGTCGACCCGTGCCGACGGGTTTATTGTCGACATTGCGATGTTCCAGAATGTCCCCTGAGGTTACGACCATTTGAGTCGTATTTGCCTTGCGACCTTGAGTCGCTCACGAACCCCGATGAGCCGGCAAGGTTTAAAAAGTCTTAGCCATGGTTTGCTTTTTTCGATAAGACTCCATGCGTGATGGGGGTCTAGCTCCCGTATTCGTTCAATAGGAGAATGAAAATGTTCCGTAATGTTTTTGCTTTCGTCGTTATCGCATCTGCAGCTTTGGCATTCACAGGTTGCTCAAAGTGCTCGCAACAACCAGCAGTCGAGGCGCCAGCTGCGGTTGAAGAAACTGCACCAGTAGAAGGAGCAGTTGAAGCTCCTGCAGACGCAGCGACTGAAGCTGCACCTGCTGAAGTAGCTCCAGAAGCGACTCCAGCTGAGTAATTAGCTTTTGCTTCTAGAAATAAAAAGCCCGAGGGAAGCCTCGGGCTTTTTTTTGCCTTTTGAACTTTGTTAGGACGGACCTATTCCTCGAAAAACGAAGTAAACGGCTCCGACCAAGCAAAGACCTGCCCAGAGGTAGACGAGCTTAAGCGGCTCTTTCATATAGAGCCAAAGGAACATCACGAACACGGAAAGCGAGATGACCTCTTGCATGATACTCAGCTGAGCAATGCTGAACTGGGTGTCGCCAAGACTGTTCGCAGGAACCAGTAGGCAATATTCAAAAAACGCAATGCCCCAGCTTGCTGCGATCACGTACCAAAGAGGTTTGAGCGCCATCGACTTAAGGTGCCCATACCACGCGAACGTCATGAATATGTTCGCACCCGTGAGCA
>JAVFAU010000042.1:0-9713 GCA_034002335.1 Bdellovibrionales bacterium
CTCGATTAAGACTCGATTTCGACGTCACAAAGAAGTTCGAATCGAACGATCTTGTTTCTTAGGTGAGACAAGATCCGCTCTTGCATTTCAAAAGACGGCGCTTCGATTCGCTCGAAAAAAATGAAGTCTTTCGGCTTCTCCTTTCCGCGTTGCGCGGAACGGAACCTGATTTGAATATGCAGGTAATCTTCGATTCCAGCTTCGATTTTAAACTGCCGCTCATCCATGGATGGCCGAAAAAGACGCTCTAGAGGCGGCGAAAAAACCTCGATCTCCGAATACGGCACCTCTCGTACCCTTAAAAAACTGCGATCGTAGATCGCCGTCTCGCCAAACTCCAAAAGCAGCGAGCCGCGCAACGCGCGCAGCAAGAAGACCCCATGCACGGCCGTGGCTAAAACAAGAATCGGCATGACGAGATAATACAAGCCCGAAAGCTCCCGCCCCGCCGTCAGCTCGACAACAGAAAACGCGACCGCGATAAAAAACGCTGTGAACGCATGAAGCGCGTGTCGACGCACTTTCGTCGTGTGCGCATTGACTCCCAAAGGTTGCATTTTCGCTTTCATCATAGGCGGCGCGGACTTCGACGCGTAAGTTTGCGCAATCCTTCAATCGCGACCTGCACGGTCTCTTCATCAACATGCGGAGCAAAACAAATTCCAAAGAAGAACGCGAACAGAGCTTTGATCCCCGCCGGCGTCAGCTCCGGAAAAAGCTTCTGCAATTTCTTGATGTAAGCCGACTCGAGACTTCGAATCGCCTGGCCGATCTCAGTCGGACGATCTCGGTGCAAAAGATAGAAGTTGCACAAGTGCGGCCCCTGCATCGCGACCTGGCGAGAAAGCTGAACCGTCTCGGCCCATTTGCCCTCACGCCATAGGGCGATTCTGTCCGGACTGGCCGCGATGATTTCCTCGCCAATGACGTTGATAGCCTCGCTCAGGATGGCCGTTTTAGAGCGTCCGAAATGATAATAAATCAAACTGCGGGTAATCCCCGACTTTCGCGAAAGCTCCGACATGGTCCACTTGAGATTTCCTTTTCGGAAATCAAGCTCCAGCGCCGCGTTCAAGACTTTCCAAAACGTCGAGTCGCGGTCTTTCATACGCTCGCGTTTGCGGCGCGCCTGCAACCCTCGACTCGGGCTGGCGGTTCCATCTGATTTAGAGTCCAGTCTCGTTTCAGGTTTCGTTTCAGGTTTTACTTCTGCCACCAGAACATTCCTTACTGGGTCATTTTTCCGCTACCCGAAAGCACAGGTTTACAAGAGCCTACCTGAATGTTGAAGTAACGTCATGAAACATCAGCAAAGAACGCTTCTCACACTCATTTTTTTGACCGCGCTCGTGCTCGCTTCCGTCGCTGAAGCCCAGCTCTTCTCGAAACCTCGGGTCAAGAAACAACAGAACCGCGAAGCCTACAAAGCCGAGCTTCTTCAACTCCTCCACGACAACAAAGTCGCATGCAAACAAGATTCTGACTGTTCAGCCATCGCCCTGGGCTCGCTCTCATGCGGCGGACCTCGTGAATACCTCGTCGTCTCTCAAGGAACACAGGCAAAAATTTCGGCCGCCATCGACGATCTCACCAAAACAATCGAAGAAATGGATCGAACAGCCAATGCCGAAAGCGGAGGCCTCGGAATCTGCATCGCCATCGAAAAGCCAGAAACGACATGTTCGGCCGGAAACTGCGTCGCCAAACAATAACGACGAAAAACACCCCGTGGCGGGTCGTATCGACTCGCTAATCCCGACTCGCCAATCCCGACCCGAAAACCTCTAGGCGACTTCTGCCCAGACCATTTCTCCTTAGACAAGCTCCAACAAAGGCCCCGAGGTCACATCGGCCGCGAACGCTTTCATGAGCTCACGCACCTCTGGCGCAAGATCTGAAAACTCATGAACGACCCCATCGTCCATTTGAAAGCTCCTCACCGGCAAGACATCCAACGTCGTTCCCAACATCACGGCTCCACGACTTTTTTGAATGTCTGCGAAGGTAAAAAGGCGATTGAGCGATCTATCCGGCATCAGTTCCATCGCTCGCACCGCCGTCACGCCACGCAAAATCCTCTCAAACGGAGGCAAAACAAGCCGCCCCTCGTCGTCAATGATCGCGAAGTTTTCGGTCGAACTCTCCGTAAGAAAACCATTTTCATCGCGACCGACCACGAAATCGAAACCTCGATCGACCGCCTCTTTTTTCATAAGAACATTCGGCAGGTAGTTGCACGACTTCACTCGCGCCCAAAAACCGTCTTTAACAGCGACGCCCGACAGTCCAACGCGAACGCCCTGCTGATACGCCTCCGTTTTAGGTGGCGCAAGCTTGGTGACGGCACAATAAACCTCAGCGCCCGTTGATTCGTAAGGATTCGTCGTGAAGCCGCCCGGACCACGTGAAACGAAAAGACGAATCAACCCCGCCTCAAGCCCGCTCGCGCGCACGGTCTGAATGACGACTTCGCGCAGCTCCGCTCGTTTCAACGGAAGCTGAATATCGAGAGCTCGAGCGGATTGCTCCAAACGCTCGAAGTGGCGATCGAGCGCAAAGACCTTACGGTTCAAGAATTTGACAGCTTCAAACACGGCGTCTCCGCGATGCACCATGTGATCATCCAGCGGAACAATCATATGATGAGGATCAACCGTGAGCCCTCCGAGAAACGTCGAATAAAACGCTTTGTACTCAGAACGCGCACCCGTCGCTCGCGCGCGCAGAGCTGCAACAAAAGAAGCATCATCGAGTCGTTTCAAAGCCGCGTCTCTTCAAGGTAATTAGTTGTATCTCGCAACCCCGTTGCCTAACATAAGCGATATGGAATTTTGGCAAGCACTGATCCTGGCCGTTATCGAAGGCATTACCGAATATCTCCCCATCAGCTCAACCGGGCACATTATTCTAGGCTCAGCCCTGATGGGCATCGAAGGCAACGACTTCGTTAAAGACTACACCGTGATTGTTCAACTCGGCGCCATTCTTTCGGTCCTCGTCGTTTACCGCGACCGAATCTGGTCGGCCATGAAGCAAGGCCCTCGCGTTTACCTCCTCATGCTGCTTGCGTTTCTGCCCGCCGCGTTTTTCGGTTTACTCTTTGGAAACCAAATCGATGCCATGCTTGGCGACGTCAAAGTCGTCGGCTGGTCTCTTTTGATCGGCGGCTTCGTGCTCCTCTTTCTCGATAGGCTCGCGAAAAAAATCGAAAACCCCTCACTGGAAAGCGACGCCCTTAAGCTCTCCTTTAAAAACGGCATCCTGATCGGCTTTGCGCAGTGTCTGGCCCTCGTTCCCGGCGTATCGCGTTCGGGCGCTTCGATCGCCGGCGGCCTCGCGATGGGCTTTTCACGCAAAACCGCGGCGGAATTTTCGTTTTTTTTAGGCGTCCCGACACTGGCTGCGGCTTGCGGCTATAAGCTCTTGAAAATGGGCGAAAGCCTCTCGAGCGAAACCCTCCCGATCATTATCGTCGGAAACCTCGTTTCGTTTGCCGTTGGCTGCCTTGCGATCAAATCGTTCATCGGCTTCCTGCAAAGACGCGGCTTCTTCTGGTTCGGTGTCTACCGAATCATACTCGGCGCCCTCATTCTCGCGGTTCTTTTCTCCGGACACGATCTCCAGATGGTCGATTAAACCCGTAAGGCTCTTGCGATGACGAAACCAAATGAAACGCCGGCAGGCGAAACACAGACCGTGCTGTTTTTTGATGGCTTCTGCGGCCTCTGCAGCGCGAGCGTGGACTTTATGCTGATTCGTGATCACAAGCGTCGACTGCTCTACTCGCCCCTACAAGGCGAGACCGCAAGAAGCCTGGTTCAAGCGGGCTTCCTAAGCGAAGGCGACGTGCAAGATCTCGATTCCGTCATCGCAGTCGTCTACCAGAAGAAGCCAGGCCCCCTCTCGATGTCATTTACAAAACCAGATGCAAAACCCGTCGAAAAACTCACGCGCAGTCGCGCCATCCTACACTGTCTCGCACAGCTCGAAGACGATCGCGGCTTTCTAGCAAAGCGCTATCGACTTGTCGCATTTCTTGGAAAGCTGATTCCGGTCTTTTTGTCAGACCTTGTCTACGGGCTCATCGCGAAAAACCGATTTCGCCTTCTTGGAAAAAGAGAAACCTGTCGCATCCCCACTCCCGAGGAACGCGACAGGTTTTTACTTTAGCGACGAACGGCCTGCAGTGTTCCCACCACAGCCGCGCGGTTGCTGACTGTGACATCCAGAGCTTTCTTACCTTTGACTTCGATAAAGCGCCCCACGACCGAGAGAATCATACCGCCGGGAACCGAAGATCCTCCGGAGAGCGCATTCTCACGCATAAAGACCTCGCCCGTCTGCGAATTATAATCAACGGTCAAAGCCCACTCCAGAACTCCCGCCGGAGCATCGAGACGTTGATACTGAGCCGCCAGCACAGGGATCGAGCCACCTGTCGCAACCGGTTGCTCCATAACGACAAGACTAATGGCCACGCGATAATCGTTACCATCCGTCGCGCGCAAGACGCCGACATAACGCCCCTCAAGAGGACGATAGAGTTTCAAAAGACGGTCACGAGTATTCGTAATTTCTCCGCCAGCAGGAGCCGACGCATCCGCCGAAACACGAGACGCATCGAAGCGACCCCAAACACCGCCCTGACGAACGACTTCAACCGATAGCTTTCCTTGGTTCAAGAAACCGCGGATCGAAAGAAGCTTCGACGAATCACCCGCCGATGTTCGCGCGGTTAAAACAAGATGCCCGGAGTGATCATAATCACCAACAAGAATCATATCGTCTGTCTCGGTCACGAATTCCGTCGGACGGAAGCGACCGCGCAGCGTCGGACGCAACTTCGGCGTTCCATCTGGATTCATTCCGTCTTCGATGTAGTAGATGTACAAAATCAGTTCAGCCTCAAATGAGCGCAGTCCCGAAGTCGCATTCGAAACAGTTCCGACCCAACGCCCTTCGAGCGAACGATAAAGTTTTAAAAGACGCTCGCGCGAATGCTCGGCTTCGCCTCCAGCCGGGGCCGATGCATCCGTCGAAACACGAGACGCATCGAATATTCCCCAAACGCCGCCCTGGCGAACGACTTCAACCGACATCTTCCCATGAGTCAAAAGACCGCGGATCGAAAGAAGCTTCGACGAATCGCCCGCCGATGTTCGCGCGGTTAAGACAAGACGCCCCGAGCGATCGTAATCGCCGACAAGAAGCATATCGTCCGTTTCGGTCACGAATTCCGTTGGACGAAAGCGACCGCGCAATGTTGGCCGCAATCTTGAGGTTCCATCTGGATTTATTCCATCCTCGACGTAGTTGATGTACAAAAGCAGTTCCGCTTCAAACGAACGCAGCTCCGAGGCCGCGTTCGAGATCGTGCCGATCCAACGCCCCTGAACCTTGGTATAAAGATCTTCGAGCGCTTTCGCGTCTCGTGCCTGCTGAGCCCGCATGTCCTCAGCCTGCCCGCCGCCCATCGAACAGCCGACACTCGCTGCAACCATCCAAACTCCCAAGAATATTCCCAAGAGCCCTTTTATCTTCTTCATCGAGTTCCCCTCTCTCACTCAAACAAACAAGTCTATTTCGATGCTCTGATGGCGCGCTCAATCTCCTCCGGATCGACCGTGCTCTTCACAAGCTCATCCCGCATTGAAGCCCACTGATTCAACGCAATCATATAATTACCTACGGCGGCCGCCCGCTCCTGCTGAGAAACAAACAGTTCATTAAATGAACGAATCAACTCAACAAGCGGCGTTCGCCCCTGACGATAACTCCGCTCAAGCTCGCTCACCACGCGACCACGCTTATTGACGACCTCAATCGAGGACAAGGCGTTTTCACGAAAAGCCGAGGCCCGGCGCTCCACATCGGCCAAAGAGTCTCGGATGCGATCAAGCGTCAAACGATGAGAGACTTCCGCAAGCTGGTAGTTCGCCTCGGCTTCGGCACGAGCTCCGCGAAAAGCCGATGAATCAAGCGGCCACTCAAGCTCGACTCCGACCACATAAGTCGGCTGCGAACCCGACGTCATCTTTGAAAACGATAGATCGCTTGTTTCATCGACACCTGTCGAGCGCGCACGGGCGACAAGATCAAGACGAGGACGATTCGCGCTATTTGCGATCGCGCGTCCGCGATCCGCATTCTCGCGTGTCAATTCAGAGACCAACATCGGACGAAGTCGCGTGACGTCGACCTCTTTCAAGCTCGGGATCGCGGGAATATCCGCCGCCGTCGTCGCCGAGGCCTGAAACACAATCGGCTCCTTCGATTCAATTCGAAGCGCCGTCCGCAGATTATCGAGAGCCGCAAGGTATTGCTGCGACGAAATCTTGACCCGCGCATCTGCGGCCGCGAACTCCGCCTCAAGACGCGGCAGCTCGCCGGGCGTCGAAAGATTGAATCCCGCTTTTCTTCGCACCGCACGTACGAGTTCTTCGTATTTTTGACGAGCGGCCGTATTTTCTTTCAACTGGGTTTCCGCGACGTAGGCGTTCCAGTAAAGAGAAAGCGCGCTCAAGATCGCTTCTTCGAGTTTTTCTTCACGAGTCAAACGCGCCGAAAGAACCTTGGCATCCGCCGTACGCAAAACCGCGCGATCAGCCTCGCCAAGGATATTGCGCCAAAGCGCCTGACGGATCGTCAGCGTCAACGTATCCATCGCCGCTCGAGGTTTACGTAAATTCGCCGTAAAAGAACTCAATGTCGACTCTTGCGAGATTCGATTGAACTCGAGCGTCAAGTTCGTGCCGGTCGAGAACTGTTTAGAGAGCGAACTCGCGAGTGTCATGGTGCGATCGTTCGGGTTGCCCGTTCCCGCCAACGTCAACGCCTCGGTGTATTCATAAGACGGCGACAGTTTAAAAATCAGATCGTAAGGACCGCGATCTCTTTCGGCCGATCCTTCCGCCATCTGCGCCTGAAGCTCAGCCTGTTTCACCTCAGGCGACTGCTTCAACGCTAGATCCACGACATCTTGCGGACTTAGCTTCAACGGGGCCGCTACGCCTTCGCCGCAAACCGAAAACGCAAGAACGCCTCCCGCTGCGATCACCACACTTTTAAAACTCGCGACTCTCTTAGCGAACTTGAACAAGCAAACCTCCCGAAACCGTCATCGGATCGATCGAAACCGATCCGTCACCGCCACCAATCGGCGCGCGATGAGCTGCTGATACTACGAATGCAAAACGAGGTAAGAAATAATAAGAAAGATCCAGAGCTACGACTGCAAAAGGACGCGCGAATGTTCCGACAACGTCGGAATAACGCGAAGTCTGCACGTGAGATTGGCGACCAACGCCTCCGCGCAACTCAAAGTTAAAACGGTGCGAAAGACCGATACCGGCCGCAAGCCCTCCCTCGACTCGCATCGTGTTCAATGCGACATCGTCGTATCGAAAACCACTTGGAGCGACCAAAGGCATTTTCTGACGCGAATATCCGAAGGCCGCGTAGCCACCCAATACAAACGAACGCCCCGCGACTGTCGCTAAATCAAAAGGCAACCAACGCAAATCCCCTTGAACGAGCACCGACGACGGCAGCGTTTGATAATCGACGACTTCTCCCGAACCGAAATACCCCGTTCCTTTTGGCTGATAAGGCTCAATCAAAAGAGCGGCTTTCATTGCCGTCGGCTCGACAACCGACCCAAGCGCCGTTACATCCGCACGCACGGTCGCCGGCGTGGGAAGAACTTCCGCACTTCCCGTTTCAACCGAAGCTCCAGCACCTTTTTGTTTTTTTATTTGATTGCGACGAACAGCCTCGAGTTCCGCTTCAGCGCGAGCCACCCAATCGACCGGTGTTTCGACCTTCGGGTTCTTGGCCGCTTTCCGTGTCTTCGATGGAGCGCCAGAAGGACTTTGCGCAAACGCCGTGTTCATCGATGGCAATGAGAACGCTCCGATCGCGACAAATCCGATTAAAAACACACGTATCATGACTCTCGACTCCATGCCTTCACGTACCATCACGGCTCAACTCCGACAGAAACATTCGAACAATCGATCTGCGAAACCCGCGTCAATCCGGACGACGTGAGCCGATGCACATGAAACGAACGTGTTCCCGGAAAAAGTCCAAAAATGGCTTTGCCGTCCGCGAAGGCCGTAAGTTCAGTCGCACCCGGTACACGCGCAATGCCGATACCTCTCTCGATCACTTCTTGCGCATCTTCCGGGTACGTCAAATCAGACCCAACCCGCGATGAAGAAAGCGTAGATTCATTGAGCTCGACGATGCGAACAAAAACTTGTTTGATTTTGTATCGAACGGAAAAACCGCTGCCCGATTGTTCGATGTTCTCGAACGCGTAGGCCGCACGAAGCCGTCCACCCTCACGCCAGAAGGCCATGGCCGACGAGAGTCGTCCCTCGCTTGGAATCTGATTCAACTTGACGGCCTTTTCCTGCCCCGAAGCCTTAAGTGGGGACACGACAGCAACGTGATTCTTCGCGTCCAAAGCCGCAAACGCATCACCTGCGCGCGACGAGACCGCAACGAGCGGACGGCGCAGGGCGCCTGTTTGCGAGATCAGCTTCGTTGAACTGATCGCGGCTCGCGATGTCCCGGCTCCACTCAAACCAATCGAGTACAGGCGCGTTTCGAATGTCCCGGCCCTCACGTCGGGAAAACTCGAGACCGCGAAAACCATATCGGACTCACGCAAGCTCGGATTAAAATTCAACGCGGCTGATCCGACCGCGATCACGCCGACCTCACGCAAAGTCTTTGAATCGATCAACGCATACCCGTTGGCGCGTCCAACCAAGAGATAGCGTCCTTGATCGCTGACTGCGAATGTTCGCAAAGAAAGCGTCTCGGTTTCAGCGGCGTAAATGAGGTCTCTGCCGATACGCAACTCGGGCCCAAGAGATTTCGCGCGCCCCCAACGGTCGATCAAATGAATGTCCGCGATAAAGATATCGCGCTCTGCACGTATCGCACTTCCGCCCTTTCGCGCGGCGGAAAAAAGCAGGCGCCCTTGTGAGTCTTTCGTCAGATACACTGGCTGCGGATGCTCGTGATACTCGAGGTTGCGATTCTCCGGATCAAAAACACCTTGCGCATCAGGTTCGCCAATGGAGATACGCGCGCCAAATCCAGTCGGCGATGCCAACGATGAAATCGCATTGACGTACGGGGGATACCGATCTTCACAGAAAAGGCGGTAACGCACCGATGGCCTCGGAGCCGGACGAGACGGCTCACTGCCGCCACTTCCCGGTGTAGAAACCGGCGGCTGAGTCGCAATCGGCCCAGGGCGCGGCTCAGACGGAGTCGCGGGCGAAGATCCACCAGGCAAGGAACCGCTGGGATCGCTTGCACTTCCGCCTGTACTCGGATCCAAGACTGGTCCACTGGTTTCTGGTCCACCGGTCTGTGGCCCTTGCGGCGCCACCGGCTTCTTCTGGCCTTGCAACAAAATATCAGGTGAATCAGAACACGCCGCTGTAAACACGGCTAACGCTAAAAATGCGAATAAAAATGGTCGTCCACTCATCACGGCCCCCCTCGCGACAGAAATGAATTCAACTCATGCCGACATACCGCGAAACTCACGACCAGGCCAATCAAACTCTCCTAAGAAGAAGCGTTTCTCGAGGATTCGCACAAAGTTTTCTCGGAGGACAAAAATCCTCAAACTCCTGAAGGGAAAAAACTCAAAAAACACTTTTCACTAGAGTTTTTCAGTGAACAAGAAG
>JAVFAU010000043.1:0-9691 GCA_034002335.1 Bdellovibrionales bacterium
TGAGCGTTTCACGTGGATGTATTTGAACAATCGAAGGCCCGGCGTGTTTAAACAGCTTGATTACGTTTTCCTGCCGGAACGTTTGCGCTCTCGAGTGGAGACCGAGGGCACATGGGTGTATCGCTTCAAAGATGAAAGCGGCCAGTATCGCACGATACCGCGCAACCAAAACGAAAAGCGTCTTTTGCCCTCGGATCACTATCCGGTCGTATTGACCTTGAAGGCCGAAACGGGTGACTCCAGCCATTCGTCTTGAGGAACGAACCCTTGGCGCGCGTAAAAACGAGTCGCATTTTGATTGGCGGTCTTGGAGTAGAGGACCAGCGCTTGGATGTTTTCCATTCGTGCTTCGTGTTCGATGGCTCGAAGCGCGAGAGCGCCGATGCCGTGATTGCGCAGCTCGGGAGGAGTAAAAAGAAGCGAGATGCGGCAAGTGGGGCCGGCGATGGGATCGGTGAAGTCCCCTGAGAGCGCGGCCATCGCGACAGTCGCGGGCTCGGAAAGCGCCGGCTCAAGCGAGGTTCCCTCTTCGGGTGATGGAGGGGCTTGCGAGAGGGCGGCTTGCGCAAGATTGAAAAGAAGAAGCTTTCCACGTCTCATCCACTCAAGCATTTCGGCGAGGGTTTCGCGAGCCGATCCGCCTTCGGTTTCTTGAGCGAAGATGGGAGCCCAGCTTTGCAAAAGAATGCGATCGGACTCCTGTGCGCGACGAATTGTAAGAGCGTTTGAGTCTTGCGCCGTCTCGGAGGTTTTGGAGAGATACTTCACCCAAGAGGTCTGGCTTTTTGACTCCTGAGGAGTGTCGAGCCCCAGGCGGAGAAGGGTTTGCCTTGTTCCCATGAAGGTGCGGACCACTGTTTTTGTTTGAAGAAAGCCCACAAGCCAATGAAGTGAGCCGTGACGTGATGTATCCGGCGATGAAGGGTCGACCAAGATGATGCGATCGTCGGGAAGAACGGCCCCGAACACGGTCTGCGAGGTCGCGGGGTTTGAAACCTGGAACCAAAGAATGGACAAACCGACCTCGCGCTCGGATCGCTTGGCGAGCGTGAGAACTTGGTGATTCGGGGCGAACCAACTCTCGCTCGGTTGTTGCTCATAAGTTGAGCGAGCTTCGAGAAGGCGCTCCAACCAAAGGCGGGGTTTTTCGAGCCAGGTCATTTGTATGGAATCGGTATTGGGCTTTGAAGCATTCATCAGTAACGGTAGCCTAAGAGAAAGAGGTGAGAATGGCAAAGCGTCGTATTGGATTGATGACTGGTGGCGGAGACGCGCCTGGACTGAATGGGATCATCGAGTCGATTGTGCGCTCGTTAGCGAGTGAAGAAATCACAATTGTCGGAATCCAAGACGGCTTTGAGGGAATTTATTCGGGGCGAACGCGCGCTCTTGATCGTGAGAATGTTTGGAATGCGCACGCGGAGGCGGGAACTCTTCTTGGGACTTCGAATAAGATCGGAACCAAAGGGCGTGAGCAAGAGTTCTTAAAGGCCTTCGCGGCTTTGCAATTAGACGGTTTGATCGCGGCCGGGGGCGATGGCACGTTTGAGGGGCTTAGCCGCGTGATTCATGATCTCAAATTGATCGGCGTTCCGAAAACAATCGATAACGATCTTGCGGGAACCGACGTGACGTTTGGCTTCGATACGGCCTGTGCGGTTGTTTCAGAAGCGGTCGATGCGTTGCGAGCGACAGCTGATGCGCACCGACGCGTGATTGTCGTTGAAGCGATGGGGCGTACTTCGGGATGGATCGCACTTGGCGGCGGTCTGACATCGTATGCGGATGCGATTTTGCTTCCTGAAAAACCGATCGAACGCGCGCGGTTGAAAGCCTATCTTGAGACTTTGCAAAAAAAAGAGCGTCGCGGGGCGATGATCGTCGTGGGCGAAGGGGCGCACTTCGAAGGAGAAAGCCGGCAGGTTGCTCTGCGGGTGGCGGGAAGTCCGCAAGCGGAACGCTACGGTGGAATCTCTGAGCGGATCGCGAGATGGGTCGAGGCCGAAACCGGTTGGGAATCGCGCCACATTATCCTTGGGCATTTGCAACGATCGCGGCACCCTACGACGACGGACCGGTTTATGACGGCGGCGATGGGAATCGAAGTCGCACGCATGGTGAAGGAGCAGGATTGGGGAAAAGCCGTTGTCATGCGCGATGGTCGCGTCACGCGCGCGCCGCTCTCGGACATCATGAAACCAGCAAGGCTTGTGCAAGACGATCACCGCTGGGTGGAGTTCGCTCGCACCCTTGGTCTTTATGTCTAAGTCGCAGGGTTAGGCTCGCGGGTGGCGAGCGTTGAGTCTCGCTTGCTGGCGTAGCCTTCCCGAATTTCTAGGGCGAAACCCGCGTCGATAAGCGCGCGTTTCAAGTGACCCGTGCAGGCATACGTCGAGAGAACGCAGGCGTTGCCGCAGGCGCTTTTTAGAAAGTGATCGAGGAATTCGCGCGACCAGAGTTCCGGCGTGCTTTTTGACGAGAAGGCATCGAATGCCACGCAGTGAAATGCTTGAGTGAATTCGGTTTCGAGATCGAGCGCGGGGCGCAAAAGCCAATCACTGTTGAGCACGGCAGATCGCAACCGATCTTTGATTTCGGTGGTGGAAATCGCCGCTTCCCGCGTAAGTCCCGTGGAGTCCGATACTGCGGACGCCGTGCGATTCAAGATATCGTCGTAGACCGAGAACGGGACCATCGGCGAAACAGCTTCTTCGTTCAACCAAGATTTGAAACTCGAGATCAGCTCGGGCACGAGCTCGAAGCTTTCGCCAAAAAGGCCGACGTTGTTTTTAAGTGAGTAGGCCGCACTTAAGATTTCAATGTAACCAAGGCCGAGGCCAAGCGAAAGAACGCGCGGCGAATCGGCCATAGAGTCGGCCAGAAGTGCGGTCGCGCGATCGAGGGCTGTGCCGTAAATGTAAACCGTTTCGCCAAAAGCTCCACGCAGCGAGTGCATGGTTTCGCCTTCTCCAAGGCGGGCGGTCGGACTGCCATCAGCGGTGGGAATGACTTGAAAGGTCTCCATACGGATATGGGTTTGAACTCGTTTCGCCGGTTTGTGAAGCACGACCGTTGACACGCTGCCGCCGTGCTGAGAAGGTTCGCGGGCTATGGAGACTCCGTCTGCGGATTGGGGAGGCAAACCCTATCATCCTATCAGTCTTGATTATCGAAACCGCTTTGGCTCGAAGGTTGTCAAAGTTCCGGTTTCTATTGCGGAGTCTTGCCCGAATCGCGAAGGCTTGAAGGGTATGCAAACCTGCATTTTCTGCGATGAACACGGAAGCTTCGCTTACGCCGAATCGCAGGGGAGTGAGTTGCGTTCGCAAATCGAACTGCATCGCGCGAAGGTTTCGGAGCGATTCAACGCGGCTCGCTTTCTGGTTTATTTTCAAGCCTACACGACGACCTTCACGGCGCTTCGCCGTTTGAAGGAAGGTTTCGACATCGCGCTTGAATATCCGGATACGGTGGGCCTTGTCGTCGGCACGCGACCGGATTGTCTTTCCGAAGCCGTATTGCGTACGTGGAAAGAGTATTCAGAAAAAACCTTCGTCGCGGTCGAAGTCGGAGTGCAGAGTTTTGACGATGAACAGCTCCTTTGGATGCGTCGTGGACACACGGGAGCGCAGGCGATTCGTGGAGTCGAGCGCATCGCCAAAGAGGCGGGTGTCGATGTCGGCATTCATCTCATGTTCGGCTGGCCGACGGAAAACGATAAGCAGATCGTGGAAACGGCGAAGCTTTGCAACTCGCTTCCGATTTCAAACGTGAAGCTCCACAACCTGCATGTCTTAACGAACACGCCGCTTGAGGAAATTTACCGACGGGGCGAGTTCGAGCCCATTGATCTTGATCTTTACGCTCATCGCGTGGCGCTGTTTTTAGATCATCTCGATCCGCGCATCGCGGTTCATCGCCTGGCGGCACTTTCGAATCGCTGGGATGAGCTCGTCGCGCCCGACTGGGTTCGACACAAGATGCGGAGTTTTCAGGGTATGCTCGACCGTATCAACGCCGCTGGTTCCTATCAGGGGCGTCTTTTGGGGGCGTCTTTTGGGGGCGTCTTTGGGAGCGGCTTTGAAGTGACGTCGTCTTGAAATGACGCCGTCTTGAGAAGGCGCTTTCCGCGAAGAGAGCTTTGGAAAAGCGCCGTTGGCGTGGCGATGTGACTAGCGGGACGCGCTCTCGATTAGGTCGTCGCTCAAATGGGTGATCGTCCCGTCTTGATCGATGGTCCAAACATCAAGAGTCGTGTCGAGATCGAGGTTCGCGGCCGCGATCATTTTAAAAGTATCTTTGGTGGCGATGCAGTCCGGACAGAGCTGGGCGAGACTGTCGAAGTCCATAGATTTGATTTTCGTCATGGGACTCAACAAGATGGGAGCGTCGGGTTTGAAGTTCGGATCAGCCTTCGCTTTTTCGATCGCGTCGGACGCCCGCTGCTCCGCCAGGAGGACGATATTGCGAAGTTCGGGGTTCCAGCCGTTTTCGCGTGCTTCGGGAAGGTCTGATGCTTTGACGAACCCGAAGTTATACATCACGCGCTTGGGCCAGAGGTTTAAGGCTTTGAGGTCGGTCGTGTAGAAACCATGTTCCGCATGAAACCTCTTTTGAGCTTCGTGAACCAAGAGCAGATCTGCTTTGGCAACGGTTTGGATCGCCAGCAGTGATCTGTGTTTCATCCAGCCGGCTCCACCGCCGACCGCCCAGATAACTCCGATCACCGTTATTAAGACGATCACCGCACCGACCACGTGGACCATGCGCCGTGCGCGGGCCTCGGCTTCAGTTTCAAAAGCCTGCGATCCGGTTACTTGTGAGGGGGCGGTCGTTTTCTCAGATGTCTTCTCGCTCACAGTGAGCTCCTTTACGAGACGGTCCAAACGGGAATCTATAACGGTGTCGAAAGAGAATGTAGCAAACGTCTTGATCTCGACCAAGGACTCGTGAACTTCATATCGCCTCCAATTTCCATCCCAAGCGTGAAGAGCTTTCGCTAAGCTTAGAGAATGACGCCAAGCACCTCGCACCTGACAGATTCTCACCCCATCACTCGACTCGGACTTGTTCTCTCGGGAGGAGGAGCCAGGGGAGCCTATCAGGCGGGTGTTTTGTTGGGAATCTCTGAAATTGCTGCAGCCGCGGGGATTTCGCACCCCTTTAAGATCGTGACGGGCGTCAGCGCGGGAGCTGTGAACGCGGCTTTCCTGGCGTCGCGGCGGGAAGCATGGGTGGATGTCACAAGGACGCTTGCCGATGTTTGGGGCGATCTGACCGTGGATCGCGTGTTCAAGACAGATGCCGTGACGGCGGGGCGCTTGGGGATGCGATTCCTATTTGATACTGCGATCGGCTCGATGTCGAAGAAAAAACGCACGCGATCGATTCTCGATACATCGCCGCTTTCTGAGTACTTGGCGGACCGCATCCGTTTCTCAGATATTCCAAAAGCGCTTTCGCCCGATGGAGTGGAGTCGGTCGCGATCTCGGCTATGAACTACACCAACGCGCACTCGATTACATTCGTTCAGAGCTGTCGAAAAATCGAGATGTGGAATCGGTCGAGACGACGTGGAATTGAAACTCCGATTGGAGTCGAACACGTGATGGGATCAAGCGCGATTCCTTTGGTTTTCCCACCGGTGCGAGTGGGGGACGATCATTTCGGCGATGGCTCGCTACGAAACACGGCACCTTTGAGTCCCGCGATTCATCTTGGCGCGGATCGTTTGTTGGTCATCAGCGTGCGTCGCCCCGATCATTTGCGGCCGAAAATCGAAGGACATATCGAGCCGAGTTTGGCTCGTGTCGCGGGCGTTGTCTTGAATTCGCTTTTGATGGATGCGATCGAATTCGATATGGAGCGATTGGGGCGTATCAACCAGACAATCGATTTGATGCCGCAAGAAGCGCGCGAGCGCTTGAACTTGCGCAAAGTCGAATATCTTTGGATTCGACCAAGCGAGGATATCGGTGCGATTGCGCGGGGCTTGTTTCACAAGTTGCCCAACGTGATTCGGTATCTTGTCGCCGGTCTCGGGTCGCCGCAAGAAGCCGCCGAACTTACGAGTTATCTCCTCTTCGACAAAGAGTTTTGCGGCGCGCTCACGACCCTTGGTCGTCAAAATGCCTACGAAAACCGCGCCGAGATCGAACGCTTTCTTGGCATAACGGGAAATCGGTAACAGTCCGTTTTCGATTTCTCGAACGTGAGCTGTTACCGATTTCGTCTACTCGAGGTACGACTCGAGCGGAGCGCAGGAGCAAACGAGGTTGCGATCGCCGTGGACGTTATTCACGCGGCCGACAGCTGGCCAGAATTTGCGTTCGCGCACCCATGAAAGCGGATAAGCCGCCTCTTCGCGCGTGTAAGCGCGATCCCACGCTGAACCTGTGACGAGCTCGGCCGTGTGCGGAGCTTGCTTGAGCACGTTGTTGGTGGCATCGACTCGGCCGTCTTCGACGGCGCGAATCTCTTCGCGAATTTTGATCATCGCATCACAGAAGCGATCGAGTTCTTCTTTCGATTCGCTCTCTGTTGGTTCGACCATCAGAGTTCCGATGACAGGCCAAGACATTGTCGGCGCGTGGAAACCGAAATCCATAAGGCGTTTCGCGACGTCCTCGACCGAGACGACCTTTAGATCGCGCAGATCGAGAATGCATTCGTGCGCGACGCGGCCGTTTTTACCCGTGTAGAGAATCGGATAGTGCGGCTTCAGGCGCGCGGCGATGTAGTTCGCGTTGAGAATCGCGGCTTCCGTGGCCTGTTTGAGTCCGTCGCGTCCCATAAGAGCGATGTAGCTCCATGAGATTGGAAGAATCGAAGCGCTGCCGAACGGCGCCGAAGCGACCGCCGAATTGTCGTGGCGAAGACCGGTGATGTTATCGGCGCCTTTGTGCCCAGGCAAAAAAGCCTTGAGGTGTTCGCGAACACCGATCGGTCCGACGCCTGGTCCACCACCGCCGTGAGGGATACAGAACGTTTTGTGCAGGTTCAAATGCGAAACATCCGGACCGAATTCGCCAGGGCGGCAGAGGCCGACCATCGCATTGAAGTTCGCGCCGTCCATGTAGACTTGGCCACCATGCGAGTGAACGATTTCGCAAATTTCTTGAATCGCTTCTTCAAACACGCCGTGTGTTGAAGGGTATGTGACCATCAGAGCGGCCAGGTTCGCGCTATGTTGGGTCGCTTTCGCCTTAAGGTCCGAAACGTCGACGTTGCCGTTTGTATCGCAGGCGACGACGACGACTTTCATTCCGGCCATCACGGCTGAAGCCGGGTTCGTTCCGTGAGCCGACGAGGGGATCAAGCAGATGTTGCGATGAGCGTCGCCGCGCGAGATGTGATAATCGCGGATCGTGAGAAGGCCCGCGTATTCGCCAGCGGAACCCGCGTTTGGCTGAAGGCTGAAGCCGGCAAATCCCGTGATTTCAGAGAGCCATCCCGAAAGGTCTTTTACGAAACCGAGATAGCCTTTGGCCTGATCGACCGGCGCGAACGGATGAATGCCGCCCATTTCGGGCCATGTCACAGGAATCATTTCGGTCGTGCTGTTGAGTTTCATCGTGCACGAACCGAGCGGAATCATCGAGTGTGCGAGCGAGAGGTCTTTATTCTCGAGGCGCTTGAGGTAGCGAAGCATCTCGGATTCCGAGTGGAACGTGTTGAAGACTTTTTGTGGCAGAAGATCTTTTTTGCGACCCAGGGCTTCGGGAATGGAGTCAGGCGCGTTCGTGTCGAGGTCGTCGAACGAAGCTTTGGCGCCGGTGAAAATCTTAACCAGAGTTTCGACATCGTCGCGTGAACTTAGTTCGTCAAACGAGACGCCAAGCGCGGTGATGTTTTTATCCGTCACGACCGAGCCGGCTGTGTAGGTGCGAAGATTCATGCCCGCATCGAGCGCCGCTTTTAGGACCGTCGCCGCTTTTGCTTGATCGGCGAACGGAATGACGACCGTGTCGAAGAAGGCTTTGCTTTCGATCTTAACGCCGCCGGCTTCTAAGCCGGATGCGAACGCCGAAGCAAGTCGGTTGACACGAGCTGCGATGCGCTTCAGTCCTTCGGGGCCGTGGTAAACGGCGTACATAGAAGCCATGACCGCTAAAAGCACCTGCGCTGTGCAGATATTCGACGTCGCCTTCTCGCGGCGAATGTGTTGCTCGCGTGTTTGAAGCGCAAGGCGCAGAGCCGGGCGGCCATTTGAATCGACGGACACGCCGACAAGGCGACCCGGAATGGAGCGTTTGTATTCGTCGCGTGTTGCGAAGTAAGCGGCGTGCGGTCCCCCGAAACCCATCGGTACGCCAAAACGTTGCGTCGATCCGACGCAGATATCGGCGCCCCACTCAGACGGTGGTTCGAGCAAGGTGAGGGCGAGCGGGTCGGCCGCGACGACGACGAAGTTCTTAGCGGCATGCGCTTTTTCCGTGAAAGCCTTAAGAGAGTCGAGCGACGTTGCAACGGCTCCGCGCGTGTCGGGGTACTGAAGCAAGCAACCGAAAGACTCCGAAGAGAAGGAGAAGCGGTCCGGGCTTGTGACGACGATGTTGAGCCCAAGCGGCTCGGCTCGGCGTGTGACGACTTCAATCGTCTGTGGATGGCACGTGTCCGCGACGAAAAAAGTTTTAGCGCCGGAACCATCATTCTTCACGTTGCCAGAAAGCTGGCGTGCCATCGTCATGGCTTCGGCCGCCGCTGTGCCTTCATCAAGAAGGGAGGCGTTGGCGATCGCCATTCCGGTGAGTTCCATCACCATGGTTTGAAAATTCAAAATAGCTTCAAGTCGTCCTTGGGAAATTTCGGCTTGGTAGGGCGTGTAGGCCGTGTACCATCCTGGGTTTTCCAAGATGTTGCGCAAAATAACAGGTGGCGTGAACGTGCCGTGGTAACCTTGTCCGAGAAAGCTCTTGAAGACTTTATTGCTTGAAGCCAGCTCCCAAGCGCGGGCGAGAACGGCGGCTTCCGTTTGGCCTTCGGGAAGATCGAGGGACTTTTGGGAGCGAATGGCTTTGGGAACGGTCTGATCGATCAGTTGATCGACGGAGTCCGCACCGACTTGTTTGAGCATCGCGGGAAGGTCGGTGGCACGCGGGCCGATGTGGCGCGTGGAGAAATCAGAACGTGATTCGAGAACCGAAAATGAAGGACGATTTGCGCGTGTTTTCATAGGGGAAAGTGCTACCACGCGCGATGGGGAGCGGGCGAGATCTATTTCTTGGAAGGATCGTTCGGAGCGGGCGAGTCGTAGACCGAAAAGTCGAACTGGGTAAAGGTGCCGTCGCCGTCTCCGCCGCCAACCTTGTTGAGGCCGCTCGTGTCGGAGAATTCAGCAGAGTCCAGGGCGCTTTGAGCGGCCTGGTTCAGAGCGGGGCTGACCGTGCCGGCTTGTATTCGTTTTTGGAGTGCGCGCACGATTTCGTTTGTATGGCGCACGCGTTCGACAAGAGCGCGCATGACAGACACGGCCCAATCGGGAAGATCGTTCAGGAGCTGGTCATAAGCTTCGGCGCTGACGCGCGCCGCTGTTACGGAGGTCAAAGCACGGGCTGACGCTGAGCGTGGTTGGCGGTCCAGCATGGCGAATTCACCGATGCTATTGGTCGGACCGACCTTGGCGAGAATGATCTCTTCGCCCCCCTGGCCTGCTTTGAAGACCTCGACTTCTCCTTCTTGAATAATAAA
>JAVFAU010000044.1:0-9593 GCA_034002335.1 Bdellovibrionales bacterium
GATTTGCCAAATCCGAGGAGGACCCTCGAAGGGGGCATCCATCTCCCTGAAAGCCGGAGGCCAGCAAGATGTCGGAGGATTTTCCGAAAACGTAGCGTGTGCGGTAGATGTAAAGATCAAGGTCGGTCGAATTGCTTTCATTCTTGTTGTAGAAGAGTTCGGCGAAAATCTGCCCCCCGGTGTGATCGTAGCGAAAGAAATGATTGCTGCGATAGAGATCCGAAGTAGCGAATGAACCGTTGTCGCCAAAGGAGCGAACTGGAGAAATCGAAATCGGTGAAGAGGGGCACGCACCTAAAGTGAGTTCGATAGGCGTCGCGTAGTGTGTGAAACCGACGGACTGCTCCTCCTCGAGTCGCGGCTCGGACCATGATGCCAGATCGCGGAAGGTGGTTTGAATATGATGAAACCGACCGATGGACTTAAACGGATCGTTAACGGCCTGCATGCCGAGTCCAGGAGCTGTGAAGGCGCGCCAGATTTCCGCGAAACTTCCAACGCCGCCGCTTGGTTTCACGACTTCCCAGAGCATACGGGCCACGGAGAATTCGCGAAAGTTTCCTTCTCCCAGTGAGCCGAGAGTGGGAATGTCGCCGCTTGGTATTCCGTGAGGCGCGCCGCCAGCGCGATTGAGTGATTCATTAAAATAACTCCCCAAACACGAAGAAGAGCAGTCGGGAGTGCCATAAGTATCCCGGTAAACCGGATCACCCGTGACGGCGGCTTGAAAGAATGTGGCCCACCCTTCTCCCCATGCCAGTCGCGGATCGATGATCGAATCACCGCTATGTGTTCCGCCTGGAGAATTCGGTTTACCGAAAGCATCTTCAAGAAAATGCGCGTACTCGTGCAGGATGACAGAATTGTCGAAGTGATCCATATCGCTCGAGATCACGTTTCCGTTCATTCCGCCTTGAAGGAACAATTCCTGTCGTCCGTTCAAATAGTAGCTAATCGGTCCGGTTGTGCCGACATAGCCTGCTGGGCTGACTCCGGGGCTCCAATAGACTTTAACGAGAGGGGCGCGCGTGAAAGGCGAGCAGCCTTCGTGGTAATTGACGTGCCCGACTTGATTGCAGCCTTCCGTGGTGGATCTTAAATAGTCTTGAGCTCTGAGAAGTTGGTCGAGAATGTTGAAAGCGCCGCCGAGAAGTTTGTCTTCGTGGACGCGGGCTCGGAGATAGAGATCATTTTGATCCGCATCGCTGTCGATTGCCATTTCGAGGGCATGTGCTTTGTTACTTGTCGGGTTGTTTAAAACATACGCGGTGCTGCGGCTGTTGTTCGCGCGGGCGCGAATTTCGAGCGAGTACGATCCGGAGTCTTTCGGTATTTGAAAGCTGAAGCTACCGTCGTCTTCTGTTTCGGCGCACTGAATGATGGCGCCACTGTTGTTTTTTACGGCGATTTCGGCTTTGCGAATGGGCTTTGGGTCGGCATTTGTTTGAAGAATTCGGAGATTCGAATCTGCGGGCAGGGTAATCACGGGAGCTGTTGAGGAGCCGGGACGGGTGATGGTGAGAGTGCTGAGTCCGTAGACGAATAAAGACCCGGACGATTGAGAGTGAATTGTGGCTTTGAGTTTGGCGACGACGTCACGCGTGGCGCTGATGCCGGTGAGACCGCTTGAGACTGAAACTTCCTGGCCGTCGATTTCAAGCCGGTAGGCTATGATGGAGGGCGGGGTCGCGACTGAAGGCGCTTCGACGGCGAGCATGGTTCCGCTGTCGCTGGGTTCTTGATTGCCTTGGACGCGGTATTCGTAGACGGCTTTGCCAGCAATCATCACCGGGTTCGAGAATGTGAGTGACGGAAGATGCGGGCAGTAGGCTTCGATGGATCGACTCGCTAAACGAGTGGAATTTGATTGTGCGCAACCGGACACAAGGGCGAGCGAAGCCAGGGCTGCGAACTGAAGCGTTGTTTTGAGAGATTGCATCGACGTCTTATCGGTCGAATGCACGTGTGCATTGACCGGACTAGACGGACTTGTTTAGCTGTAAGGGTATGGAAAAAGGCTTTAATTCGGATCTTACAGTCGGCGGGGTTATTTATCATGTACAGACGGAAGACTGGGGTTTCGCGAATCCATGGCTTGTGACACGCGTTTATAAGAGCGGCGCCGTCATCGATTCCATCAAAACGCCCTATTCCGAAGTCTTGAGAAACCGAAACGCATTTTTGTTGTTACGTAACAAGGCCGCGATGTCCGAAGCCCTTCAACAAGCCATGCGAGAGCAGCACGAAAAAATCGTGAACGCTCTAGGTCCTGATCTTTAAAGAACTAGACGTCTGACTTGAGCCAAGTCGGCGAGTTCTTAGGTACCCTAGTGGAATGATCTCATTTTCACATGTGTACAAAACCTACCGCGGAAACGAAGGACGAGAAAACCACGCTCTTCGCGATGTCAGTCTCGAAGTGGGTAAAGGTGAGTTCATTTTCCTCACGGGACCGAGCGGTGCTGGGAAAACGACGCTCTTCAGACTGCTCTCAGCCTTTGATCGCCCGAGCTCGGGCCGCGCGATTGTTCAGGGCTTTGATATCGCCAGTATTTCGGCAGCAGAGCTGCCGCAGTTTCGTCGTCGTATCGGTGTTGTCTTTCAAGATTTTCGACTTTTGCGCGATCGCTCGATCTTCGACAATATCGCATTGCCGCTTGAGATTCTCGGCGAGCGTCGACCTATGATCGAGCGTCGGGTTCTTGAAAGCCTCGAGAGTGTCGGTTTGCGACACAAACGCGATGATCTGCCGGAACATCTTTCGGGTGGAGAGCAGCAGCGTGTGGCGATTGCGCGCGCGCTTGTTCATCGTCCCGGAATTCTCATTGCCGATGAGCCGACGGGAAACTTGGATCCGCACATGGCCCTTGAAGTCATGAACTTGTTTGAAACAGCGAACGCACAGGGTACGACGCTGTTCATAGCGACTCACGACCATGCGCTTGTGCAGAGGAAAGCGAAGAGGGTTTTGAATATTGACAGCGGTCAAATCGCGGAGCGTGAAAGAGGAGGGGCATGGGTTTCCGAGACGACCTAAGAGCCATTTCTCGTTCGTGGGCGCGGCATTTCAATATGCAGTTCGCGACATTTTCGGTGCTCGCTGCGACGTTCACGATCGTCGCATTCGCGTTGAGTCTTTCATCGAACTTTCAGCGCGTGATCTCGCTTTGGGGGGAGAAAGTTCAGGTTTCGGTCTATCTTGAGGACGATATTCCGGCTAAAGACCTTCAAAAATTAAAAGAAGATCTGGGGCGTCACGAGATCGTTGCGGCCGTCGAGTATATTTCTAAAGATCGAGCGGCGGACTTGTTTAAAGAGCAGATGGCTAGCTATGCGCCTGATCTCATGGATGATTCAGAGTTCGCGACACCGTTTCCAGCAAGTTTGATCGCTCAAATTAAAGACGGAAAATCAGGCGGTGATCTTCAAAAAATCCAAAGCATGGCATCTGAATTCTCCCAGCGTGCCGGCGTAGAGGATGTGAGTTACGGTCAAAGTTGGATTCAAAACTACACGGCTTTCGTTCGAATCGTACAAGCGGTCGGGTTCGCCATCATCGCGGTTCTTTTATTGGGCAGCTTGTTTGTGATCGCGAACTCAATTCGCACGTTGGTCTCAAGTCGCCGTGAAGAAGTTGAAATTTTCGAACTCATCGGAGCGACACCGCGGCACATTCGACGTCCGTATCTCGTTGAGGGCGTGTTCCTTGGTGCGACATCCGCTCTCTTGGCGCTGGTCGTGAATTTCGTGTTTTATCAATGGCAGGTGGCCTTGATGAAACGTAGTCTCGCTTTTGCGCGTGTCGCCGCGGAGTTTCAGTACCTTTCCATTTTCCAAATCGTTTTGTTTATTCTGGGAGCGGCGGTTTTGGGCGGCCTTGGAGCTTGGTTAACCGTGCGTTCGCTTAACGATGGATGGTCGGCGGCGCGAGGAGCGACGGCTCGAGCCCGTATCGCTTTGATGGCTGTGGGTTCCGTGTTGACGGTTTCTTCTTTCGCCTCTCAGGCGTCAGCTCAAGCTGATGTGGGAAAAATTGTGGATCAAGTGCGTGAACAGCGCGAGGTTTTAAACGAGGCCGAGACTGAGCGCCGTAAACTGCTTGGTTCGATCTACGCTGTGAACCAGAGGATGAAGAAGATCGCGAGTGATAAGGGGAAACTCACAAACGATCTGATACATGCGCAAGATTCAGTCGAGACCGTGGCCACCTCCATTAAGAGTCTTGAGTCGCATCTCGAGAGGCAGCGCAAGAATCTTCGCATTCGTTTGCGCGCGCTCTATAAAGTTTCGGGAGAGCCGATGATCGGTGCGGTTTTCTCGGCGTCGAATTCGCACGAGTTCGATACAATGATGCGAAACCTCAAGATCATTTCAGACCGGGATTTTCACCTGATACGATCGTATCGTCTCAATTTGCGGGTTTTGGCCCAGCAGAGGGAAAAACTCAAATCGCAGGTTGAGCGTCTCTTGACCGTTGAGAGAAGAATCAAAAGACAAGAACGGTTGTTGGAGCAAGAGTATCGCACGAAAACGGATCTCGCTTCACGCATAGAAAAAGAGACGCGAGATCGAAAACAAGAGATCGAGCAGCTGCGCAAGAAGGTGAGTCTTTCGTCTTCCGACGTCGAACTCGCACGGGTTTTGAGGCCGTCGATTTACGAGAAAAAAGGTAAGCTGTTAATGCCGCTACCCGCCGGTGATTTGGTTCGCGAGTTCGGTTTGCATATCGACGAAACATATAAAACCAAGTTGAGCCACAAAGGCTGGCTTTTGCGGGCGCAGCCCGCGGCGACGGTCGTCGCGACCGAAGAAGGTTCCGTCGTTTTCGCCGGAAAGTTTCACGGATACGGAAACACGATGATCGTCGATCACGGCGATCACTACTATTCCGTCTATGCGGGTCTTTCTGGTTTGAACGCGTCGGTTGGGCAAGAGGTCGCTCGCGGCGAAATCCTGGGGCGCGTTGAGCGAGATTTATATTTTGAATTTAGACATTTTTCGGAGCCTGAGAATCCAATTTCATGGATATCTTCGAAGACACCGATTCAAGCACGAATGGCGACTGAGACGAGTTCGCAGCAGGGAGCAGCACGATGGTGAACCAACCCAAAAAGATCAAACGAACGACGCGATCCATAGTGACGCTCGCGTTTTTGGCGTCGATCGGTCTTGTCGGTTTCTCGATGGGGGCCATCTCGGCAAGCAGTACGCTCGCGTTCGCGAAGGAGCGGTACGCCGACTTGCAGATTTTCACGAAGGTGTTGAACTTGGTTCAGCAGTACTACGTTGAAGAAGTCGATATGAAAAAGCTCATCTATGGCGGCGTGAAAGGCATGCTGCAGGAGCTTGATCCGCATACGAACTTTCTTCCTCCGGATGTCTATAAAGAGTTCGAAAGCGAAACGAGCGGAGAGTTTGGCGGTCTTGGTATCGAAATTACGCTGCAGAACGATGTTCTGACCGTCATTTCACCCATCGAGGACACGCCGGCATGGAACGCGGGAATCAAAGCCGGAGACAAGATTGTCGAGATCAACGGTGAATCGACAAAGGGTTTGAGCCTCGCCGAGGCGGCGCAAAGAATGCGCGGCAAACGCGGATCAAAAGTTCGCATGGGGATTTTCCGCGATGGTTTCGATAAGCCTCGCGAATTCACCATCGCGCGCGGAGTCGTGAAGTTGAAGTCGGTGAAATACACGGACCTTGACGAGGGTTTCGGATACATTCGCCTCACGAGTTTCATCGAAAACTCCTCGGGAGACTTCGAAAGAGCCCTTAAAGAAATTCAGAAGAAGTCGAAGAGCATAAAAGGCATCATCATTGATCTGCGTCGCAATCCGGGTGGTCTTTTGGATCAGGCCGTGAAAATCAGCGATCTCTTTTTGGAAAGCGGAGTGATCGTCAGTACGATCGGCCGCAACAAAAAGGAGAAAGAAGTTCTTTACGCCAAAAAAGATGGGACGTATCAAGGCTTCCCGATCATCGTTCTCGTGAACGAGTACTCGGCCAGTGCCTCTGAGATTCTTGCGGGAGCTCTGCAGGACAACAAACGCGCTCTCATTATGGGGCAGCGTACGTTCGGCAAAGGCAGCGTGCAGTCGGTTGTGAAATTGGGTGATGGATCTGGTTTGAAACTAACCGTGGCTCGCTACTACACGCCGAGCGGGCGTTCGATTCAGTCTGAGGGCGTTATCCCAGACGTGATTGTCGAAGAGGTCGATCCGGAGCAATTCAAGAAGGCCGTTATCCGCCGTGATGTTCGTCGTGAACAAGATCTCGGCCGCCATCTTCTTGGAGATAAAGAGAAGTCCGAGTCGTCTGCGCCTGAAAAATCCGGAGGGGACGCGACGACCTATTGGTTCAAGCAAGATACGGCGAAAAAAGCGAACCTTTCTCCTAAAGAAAAGCTCCTACAGGAGGACTTCCAGGTTCTTCAGGCCTATAACTACATCAAAGCATGGAAAGTGATGGAGCAATTTGGACCAGCGGCGGAACCGAAGAGTGGTGAGACGAAAAAGCAGTAAGCTGTTTTTCATTTTCGGCATGGCATCCCTCGGTCTCTTTTTCATTGGCCGAGGGGCGTTTGTTTCGAGTGTTCACGCTGGGTCAGAGATCTGCGCCGTTCGCTATCAAGAGCTCGACAAAACACCCTCTCTTCAGGGGTTACGGGCGTTTTTTCCGGAAAATACGATTTCAGGTTTCGTGAACGAGACGGCCGGTTCCTACTTTGAGCTATCGACGCTTCGAAGCGAATTCGAACTCACTTTTTTTACGACGGGATTTCTTAGCATGTACCTGATTCGCCGAGGCGGTGCGGTGCAGTTTTGCGATGTGAACGGAGTGGTGGAAGTACGCGGTTTGGATCGCGGCGAGACGCTGGTCCCCAGTGGCGAGCGCCTTATTATGGGAGGCGGAGGGCCGAGAAAGACGTTCTCGCCTGGAGCCATGCCTCTGGCTTTGCGAGAGGCGGCTGGTCGCAGTGCTCCCGGTCCTAAATCAGGGCGGGAGCACCCATTGAACAGTCATCAGTACCATGAAGAATCTTACTAGATTCGCCATGGTTTAGATGCGTCTTAGCGACACTGATCTCCATAGCGATGAAAATACTCTCTACAAACATTGCCTGACGATCGGCAATCGATCGGATCAAACGACGTCTGTGTTGCTCGCGGGCAATTGAGATGTCCTGTATGGAAAACCTCGGCTATGAAGCTGCCCGTTTGAACAGGTCGTCCATCTTCTTTGAGAGTCCATTGCAGGTCATTGCGCCCGGTTTTTAAGAGCGGCTTTTGGAAGAGCCTTTCGATCCAAAGATTGATGCGCTTTTTGGTTCGCCCTTTGGCGCCGTCGTAATCGGCTTTCTTCGTGCGTGTGCTGCCATCTTCGCGTGTGGCCGTGATTTCGAGTTCCGTCGCTTGGCCGATGAGCGCCCGCTTGATTTCGTGCGGGAACGGATCATTCGTCCGCTCATGCGCAGTTATTTGTCGATGGGTTTGGTTGAAGGTTTGCCCGGAGAGCTGCACACGCAAAACTTTTATTACAAACTCAAGAAGGTCCGTGGCGGCTGGCTCCCGACGGGAGAGGTCATGTTCAAGGACAACGACGGATTCCGTTTCGATACGGAGCTTGCGATTCGCCAGGGTCGTAAGATGGACAGTTTCGCTAAATTCAATGATCCGTTCGTATGGGGCAAGTTCTCGAATGCGCTTGGTCTTGGAGCCGAGGGGGTTCCGTTTCTTGGCAGCTGGTACTACAAATTGATTCGCAACGTGAACGGCTTTGAAACCTTAGCCGGCTACATGCTTCGCGCTTTGACCGAAATCGAACCCAATGCGCGCGTGACGAAAGATAGCATGCAACTGCTGTTTGATCGCATTGCCGCCGAAGAGGCGCATCGATTGACAGGCATTCGCCTGACCGAAGCTGATTTGGGATTCGGCGCCAATAAAGGGTTGAACAAAGTATTGAGCGAATGGCGTACGAGTCTGGCGCTCGCGACGCCGTCGCAGCAGAGCGAGAATCTTCGTCTTCAAGACCTTCTTCGTCAGGAATGGTCGCGCTTAAAGGGAGCGGGGCGTGTTTCTCCACTGCGTCGATCGCTCTCACAACAAGCGTACTTCCTATTGCATAAACTCGCCGATGGAGCGTTGGTCATCGAAGCGCGTACACCGCGCACGACGGCGGCCTCTCCTGACCCGGTGATCGGCTTCGCTCTTCTTGAGTCGCCCTCGACGGTACAGGGGCATGAGGCGCATGGGCGTCTGGCTCGCTACGCCCAGCCAGTTCGGGTTTTTTCGACCGTTCAGGCGGGACGTTCTTTGAATGCAGTGAACAGCCGTCAAGAGCCGTCGCGCTCCGCGAGTGTTCAGCGTAGGTCGGTGAGCGCTGTGCCTGTTGGAAAACGTTGTGAGTTTATTTTCAAGAGTGTGGTGGGAGGCCAGTGATGAAGATCGATGTGATTTCAAAAAAAGTTTTGCTGCAAGCGATGCTCTCTTTTCTGGTTCTCGGGTCGTTGGCTGAAAGTGCGCTTGCGACGAATAGATGTGCTGACTTGTTTGAACCGGGCGCTCGAGGATCGGGCCATACCATACGTAAGGACTATGCACGAGCTTTGATCGAATCTGGGTTGGGGGCACATGCGTACACTGTCGATTGGCGGTTAAAGCCAGAAGCCAATGCCGGCCCCTACGCTCGCTCGGGAGAGTTCATTTCGGTGGGATTGCCGAGTAATAAGATCGGCACATGGATGGACGCTGTTGGACACGAAACAATTGGACTCGGTCTTGAAGGAGTAGGTGCTTTAGGCACGCTTGGCAGTGCCGGGCTTCGCGTCGGAAGAGACTACTATTCTTACACCGCGGCAATGGGGGATGCGGGGGCGAGTCGCTTTGGCGCGAGGGGGGAATTTACTGAGGCGACATTCTACGTGACTCCGCGTGAAATGACGGAGATTCGTAAATTTATCGAAGCACGATATAGGAAACAGATTTTCGCGCAGTTCGATATGCCTCGACTCTCTCTAGAAAAGGGAGATCGATTGGATCCGTTTTTTGACTCTGGGGACCACTTCTCCCTAAGACGAGAGTCGTGTGCGGGGGCGTGTACTGCCTTCATCAACCCGAAATGGTTGGAACATTACGAAGGCGCTCGGATTCTGCAAAGGCTTGCCGACCGCTTGCAGCTGGAGCCGACGGGCGTCGCGCGCGCGATGGTCTGGCGACACATTCGTAGCCCTGAGGTCATAGGGATTACACAGTTTGGGATTCAGCACGGACGTATGGATTTAGTTGAGAACTATATTCGTGAAAATCGTTACGGAACTTTGCGTGGCTTGCCGGTTTACTCTTTGATTCCTGATCCACCGACGGGTGAGAACAACCAATTGACAGCGAAGCGTACGCCGTTAAGCGCCTGGCTTTCGACTTTCGGAAACTAGGTTCTGAAAAAGGCCCGAAAAAAAAAGCCCGAAAGCTTCTGGAGGGTTTAGAGGAGCTTTCCAAGGGCGATAGACTTTTCGGTCTCGCCCAAAGCCTTTGGCCGCAGGCTGTTCTCGGCCATCGCGATCTGTTGAAGTGCCGCTTGTTGGTCAAAAG
>JAVFAU010000045.1:0-9592 GCA_034002335.1 Bdellovibrionales bacterium
CGGCAAATGAAACGAGAAACGAAAGAACAGACCTAAACTTAGTGCCGCGAACCATCGACTCCACAAATCCCCCCCTGGTGACGATGTACGAAACGAAGCTCAAATAAATGACCCTCTATGTGAGGAGGTTCTTGCCATCGTGCGGGCACCCTGAAAACCTTTTGCTATGAATTTGCAATCTCTCTCTGGTTATGAAAGAGGCAGCCTTGTTGGGCCTATGTATTTCGCCTTTAAGTGGCTCCTATTTGCGCTGGTAGCATTTCATGGAGTGCAAGAAGCGCGTGCGTCAAATGTGATGGTGAAAAGTCTATATAGCTGCGAGGGGGATGTCGCTTCGGTGGAGGTCGGCGGTTTTCCCGTCAAACCGATCGATGAAGCGAGTGGAGTCGCGCTTTGGGGCGAGAGTTTTTATGTCGTGAATGACTCGGGTGATCGACCGCGTTTTTTTCGAACGAAGCTCGATGGCTCTGATGTGGAGGAGTTTCGTTTCAAAGATTGGAAGCCGGCGGACGTTGAAGACATGTCGATCGGCCCCTGTCCCGCACCGCACGCGGGTGAGTGCCTGGTCTTGGCGGACATCGGAGACAATCGAGAGCGTCGCAAGTCGATTAGCCTTGCGTTCTTTCGTCTTGCCGACATACCGCAGTCACGGGATGTTGCGGATCATAGGAAAGTGAAGCCGTTTGAGACAAGGAAGTTTGAGTATCCTGACGGCGCTCACAATGCCGAGGCGTTTTCTATTCTTTCCGCCGAGCACGGCGTGATCGTGACGAAAAAACAAGATCGACCGTCTCGGCAATCGCGCGCGGCTAGTGTGTATCTTGTGGAGTTCGCGAAAAAACGGCTTACGCGTGTTGGCGAGTGGGACGTCCCGGCTTGGGTGAAAGACCAAGGCATCGGCGGTCTAGTTACGGGCATGTCCGTCGTACGTTCCGAGAACGGGGCGCGGCTTCGGCGCATGCTGCTCCTCACCTATCGTGACGTGGTGGAGCTTGTCGTCGACACGCTTCCTCGACCTTGGTCGGTGGAGTCTCGGCGAGTTCTCAAGGTGAACCCATTGGAACAGCAAGAAGCAATCGTCTATAATGAGAAAGGTACCGGGTTCTTTTATACGACGGAGGCTCCTCTTGCTGCGCTCGGATTCAAGAAGGCCAGCATTCGCCATGTGGAGAATATGACGTGTCGCTAAAACCGCTGAGTCTGTTTTTACCTGTCGCTCTTGCCCTTGTCGCTACGGAGCGTGGTCAAGCAAGTGCAAAACAGGTTTTAAAAAAGGAGCCAGCTCGCGTTTTGGGCGCGATGAGTACGCCTCTTAAAAGCGGACATCCTTTGCGGCTTCTTGTCGCGGAGTCCACTGAAGGATCCACCGAAGGATCGAAGTTTCAGTTCGCGGAGGGGCAGCGGCACTCGAAATGGTCGGTCTTGTTCGATACGCCGTTACGTCTTGAAAGCGTCGAAGTCGTGACCTGCGAAGGAACGAAGGCTTTTGAAGACGGAATCGAGTTGTTGCTCGATCACGATTCCAAACGTTTCTTTCGAGACGGCGGCCGCAAGTCGGTTACGTTCGACCTCGGCGCGCGCGGAAAGTCTTCTTCGCGAGCGAGGTCGCGTACGCTGGCTCGCTCTCTCACGTTGAACTTTTTCGAATCGTCGGGCTTGTGCCTGGAGCGTGTCCGATTGCGAACGGGGAGCGATGAATGGATTCGCCCTCGCCTCTTGGAGGTCACGGGGAGCACGGTGTTGGCGGACGGTATGATCGGCATGGGTGTTGTGTACCCGCCCTTAAAGCGATCATCTGAGAGAGAGCGGAAAATCGGCGAGTGGTCTCTGAATTGGGAAACGCCTCTGATTGTCGAAAGTCTACAGGTGTGGAACGGAAATCAGCATCCGGGCGATGCGTTCACCGAAAGCGAACGGGTGAAAGAGCTGGAGGTTCGTCTGGGCGACTCCGGTGCGATTCCGATGATTTTGGAGGATCGGAGATTTTCTCAGCAATTGGATTTCAAAGAGCCTCGCGCGGCACGTTCGCTTCGATTGAAGGCGAAGTCTTCTTACGAGGGTACGGAAAAATCTGAACCGATGCTGGGAGAGATCCGTCTGCTCGCGGGGGGCGAGACGTGGTTTCCGATTGCGGACTCGGTGGCTGAGAATCCAGGCGTGAAGATGGTTCGCGATCTTCAGTACGGTGATATTTTAGATCGAGAGCTTCGGTATCGCGATCGTGCTGATCTTTGGCAGTTTCGTTTTCGAAGCGATGGTACCTTCTTCGCTCGAGTGTTTGCGGACAAGGCCCGCTTAACGCGAGGGTGGTCGGCGACGGGAATGTGGCGAGTTGTTTCAAAAGAAGACAAGGCCTCAGGGGCTCTGGGCTTGGCTTTGGTGGGAGTGAAACTTGCGACTCACATTCCGATCGATGGTCTTCCGTGCGCGAATAGATGCTACGTTCCGAGTCCAGATCGTGGTCCGAGCTCTATTAAAGAGCTGCCTGTGCTCGAGGAAATTGAGCTCGAGAGAGAAGGCGCGAATGTCTTCTTTCTGCGCAATCGGACGGAGCCTGACAAGCGAACACTCGACTTTAGCAACATGAAGGTTCGTATCCACTCTCTTCTCGATTGAGAGATTTCAGGGTTGAACTGAAGAGCTTTCGGCTTCAAACTAAAATCATGATTCATTCTTGGGGCAGGACGTCCCTAGCGGCGACGCTTTCTTTGTTTATAGGTTTTGCGGCGGTAGGTTTCTCCGCTTGCACATCGGGTCGAGCGGATCGTGGCATCGCATCCGTCGATTTGAGTCACTCGGACCTCGGCTCCGTTCTCTCGAAAGAGGACATTGCGTTACGCATGGGGACGGAGTTCGCGAACAATCGCTTTCCTGACATCGGACAGTTTGAGATCGGCTCGATTCCGGTGAACGCGAAACTGCGTTACGCGTTTGAGCCGACCGAGCAAGCGTACATGGAAAAGCTTTTGCGACAGTATCGTCCTGACTACGGGGTGTTTGTCGCGATGGACGCCAAAACGGGAAGAATCATCACGATGGCGAGTCGCCGTCAGGGCGATAGCGAGGCCGAGAACTTGGCTTTGCGCGCGACATTCCCGGCTGCTTCGATTTTCAAAATCGTAACGGCCGGTGCCGTACTTGATACGGATATGGTGTCGCCGGAAACTCGCATCGCTTTTAACGGGGCCAACCACACGCTTTACCGTCGAAACGTGGTTGAAACGAAAGAGAATCGTTGGACTCGTCGGATCACGGTGCGCGAGGCGTTCGGTTCTTCGGTGAACACGGTTTTTGGAAAGCTCGGCTTGTTCTATGCGGGACCGGAAGTTCTTCGTACCTATGCGGAGAGGTTTCATTTCAATCATCCCATCCGAGCGGATTTGCCGGTTCAAACGGGCTACTCTCGGTTTACGGCGGATGATCCATGGAGCGTCGTTTCGGCGGCTTCTGGATTCACTCTCGACAATACGATGTCGCCGCTGCAAGGAGCGATGATCGCGGCGGCCGTTGCAAACGATGGCGTCATGATGGAGCCCTATGTGGTCGACGCTGTTTTGGACGAGCAAGATCAGCCTCTCTATCAGGCGAGTCCTCGGCGTGCATCGGTCACGGTCGCTCCGGACACGGCTCGTCAGCTTCGAGAGCTGTTTGAACAAACCGTCACGTCCGGGACGTCTCGTTCCTCATTTCGCAAGACGGTTCGTAAACGCAAATTCGAGGATGTTGAGTTTGGCGGTAAGACGGGCTCGCTGACAGGCATGAACCCAAGAGGTAAATGCGACTGGTTTGTCGGGTACGCGCGCTTTGGCGATCAGCGCATTGCGGTCGCGGCGTTGACGGTCAACGAAGAGAAGTGGCGCGTGAAGTCTTCGACTCTGGCGCAGCTCTTTTTGAGCGACTACGTGAAAACACACCACCTTTCAGGCCGTTAGGCCATGTCGTAAAGTTCGACACTTCACCGAGATCGCTTGTTTTCGAGCGTTCTCAAGAGCCCTCTATTAAAAGCTACAAAGAGCCTCGCCGTAAGTTTGAATCATAACGAAACGCTCGACTGAAACTGGTCGTCGTCAGTCTCAAGAGCTCCCGCTCCGTGCTCGATACGCGAATGTACGGGAGAGGGGAATCGAGATGAGTGATTCAACGAGTCGACAACACCATGTATCGCGCAATGGCGAGACGTTGGGGCCTTGGACTGTCGAGATGATCGCTTTAAAGCTTTCAGAGGGCTCGATCGCGATCACGGACTTCGTCTGGGATGAAGCCGCGGCCGATTGGGTGACGTTGATGGAGTTCGGCGAGCTGAAATCTCACCTTCAGTCAAAAAAACCAGCCGCGCGTCCGGCTCCCGCGACAACCAACGTCCAAAAGACCGCTGTTCAGGCGGAGCCGACTTCAGAGTCGCCCGCGCAAACCGCCGTTGTCGGCACTTCGATGTCGGAAGACGACGCGATTTGTTGGTACGTCACGCGTGGCGGACAGAAGTTCGGTCCGTTTAATTACTACGGCGTCGTGAAGGCTCTTCAGGACAAGTCGATTTTCGAATTCGATTTGATTTGGAAAGAGGGCATGACGGATTGGGTTCGCATCGCGGAACACGAGAAGTTCGACGCTGAGACTATTCGTGAACTGCTCTCGACGCTTGAGAAGAAAAGAACTCAAAGCGATGTCTTCGCTCAACGACGTCATCCGCGTATGGCTGTCGAGAACGAAGTTTTGGTCAGCGACAATCAGAACGTCAGCACCGCGAAAATGGTTGAAGGCAGCGCCGGCGGGTCTGGGTTGATTATCCGCAACTCGGGTCTTTTGCCGGGACAGCTGGTTCAACTTCATTTCTCGGCGATGGACGGCCTTCCGGCGTTCAATGCCGTCGGTGAAATCGTATCGAAAAAATACTCACGTGCCGCTCGCAATCTGCGCGCGCCGGTCCACTACGGTATCCGCTTTGTGAAGCTGGACGCCGCGGCGGAAGAACAAGTTCAAAACTATTTTAAAACCCGAGCGACACGCGTCTCGGCTTAAGGTTCAGGGGGAATGCAATGGATATCATGAAGTTTGTAGTCGACTACTATCTTGTCGACGTTGCGATTGGTTTGATGGGTGTGTACGGCTTGGCGTTGATTTTTGAACGCACGAAAGCTTTGTACTTTGATTACGCGCTTAACGCGGATGATTTTATGGCGAAGGTCATGAAGTCGGTTGAGAACGACAAGATCGAAGAAGCGATCACGTACTGCGCGGCGAACGAACAAAAGCCTCTCGCTCAGGTCATAAAGCGCGTTCTCGAACGCGCGGATCGTGACGACGCGGCGATCGACCAGTCTCTTGATATCGCGGCTTCAGAAGTCGCACCGAAACTGACAAAGAACTTGAGCTACCTTTCGATGGTTTCGAACGTCGTAACCTTGATCGGTCTCTTGGGTACGGTTGTTGGTCTGATCATGTCGTTTAAGGCGGTGAGTTTCGCTGACCCTTCGCAAAAGCAGTCGCTTCTTGCCGACGGTATCTCGATGGCGATGCACGCGACGGCGGCGGCTCTTGTGGTCGCGATTCCCGTGATGATCGTTTACTCGTTCTTGCACTCCAAGCAGGGCCGTTTGTTCAACGAGATCGATCAGCACTCGAATAAATTGCTCGAATTGCTTCGTTCGCGTGACTTCAATCACTTCGGCGTCGGCTATCCGACTCCTGTGAGCATGGACAAGATGCCGAAAGCGAAAACAGCGCAGATCAAAACGGTTTAACGAAGAATACTTACGATTCACTTAAGAGAGCGAGAACGCCATGCGTGCACTCAAAACCAGATTAGACGATGCGACATTCGATCTGAATCTTGCGCCGATGCTCGATATCATCGTTTCGATTATCCCGATGCTGCTGCTGAGTATCGTGTTTGTCGAAATCACGATGATTGAAACGCCGATCCCCCAGGCGGTTGAGCAGGCGGTCGCGGCAGCGAATGAAAAGAACAAAGACCTTGTTCAGGTTCGCATGGCGGTCGCTCCAGATAAATCTGTGCAGATCACGATTTTAGACCGTGGCGCGACGAAGGAATACAATGTCGCGGCGGCGGAAAAAGGAGTAAAGGCGGATCTCGACGGCCTTTACAGCCAGGTTATGAATATCAAGAAAGAATATCCGGATGTATTCCGACTAGAACTGAATCCGTCTGACAAAGTTCCACTCGATGAAATCGTCGAGGTCATGGATGCCGTTCGCACGACTCGATACGTGAACGGAGCGAAGACGAAGGTTTCATTCGTCGATTCGACGACGGGTAAGCCGGTGGAAACGGATCTTCTCTTTCCTGAAATCATCTTCGGGAATGTGGGAGGTTGATCATGGGACGCTCACGTCGCGGCATGGGCCGTTACATCGACAAACGAATTCCTTCGACGTTTAAGATTCAGATCACGTCGATGGTCGACATGTTCGTTATCCTTCTTGTCTTCCTTCTTCGAAGCTACTCGACGAGTCCGGTGCAAATTACGCCAAGCGATGATTTGACGCTGCCGTCGTCGTCGTCGATCACGGCCCCGGAAGAGACGCTTAAGATGGTGGTCTCGAAAAACGGGATATTCGTCGACGACAAAAAGATCATTGAAATGAAAGACGGCGTGATTGCGACATCCGACGTCGACGAAAACGATACGCAGTTCATTCGAGCTTTGTACACGGAACTCGATGAGCAGGCGAAAAAGACGCGTATGATCGCAAGCAAAAACACGGAGCTTGAGTTCGATGGCAAAGTCTTGATGCAGGCCGAACGGAGCTTACCGTATGAGTTGCTTCGTAAGGTCATGTACACGTCGATGTTAGCCGGTTATTCGGACGTCAAACTCGCGGTGATACTGAAGGATTAAACATGGGGCAACCAGCACTCTTTTTAGAGCATAAAAAAGACGGCAAACAGACGCGACGCCACCGTGTGACGGCGGAGAGACGTTTGTTTGTGATCGGATCTTCACGCGACGCGGATCTTCGCATCGGCGGCGAGAACGTACAGGGCTGTCACGCGGTTCTTCAGTTTCGTTCGCCGCATTGGTATGTGAAAAGCCTCGCGGTTGAAACCGGAATTCCTGTTCGCGTGAACGATCAAGAGGTGATCGAAGCCGTCGTTTCGGAAGAAACGAAAATCGAAATCGGTGGCAATCGAATCGAACTCTTCTCGAAGCAACGAACGGAAAGCCTGTTCTCGGACGGCGAAAAAACAGCCGGTCCATTGGACTTGCACCAGATCGTCATTTCGAACGCGAAGGGAAAGATCATCGAAACGAAGGTTGTTCCTGCGGGACAGCCGTATCATTACTTCGATGGCGAGAAGTCGATACCTCTGGTTTCGCCTCCTTCGGCGGAATGGGTCGAGACGACTCTTGAAAGAAAAACGGTTCGTCAGCGCTTGGTTTCTCGTCAGGAGCTTGCGGCGGCAGAAGGTATTCATGTCGATCAGGATCTCAAGAAGCCGGCGGCCGCGGCGTTCTTATTGGTTTTCTTGATGATCGGATCGCTCCTCTTGCTTTCGAAGTTTTCGAGCAAAGAAGAACCGACCGTGGCGCTTGATCAAAAGTCGATCGACATGATTTTCAACGCAGAGGCGATCAAGAAAAAACGTACGGAAGCGAAAAAAGTCACGCAGACGGCGAAGCAGCGCTCGGGAGGGTCTTCGGACGCTCAGGTCGCGACTCCGGTTGCGATGCCGAATCAGTCGACGGCCCCTGTCCAATCGGAAAAGGCGACGGCCGCTTTGAATTCGATTCGAAACGCCGGGCTTTCAAATCTTGTGGGCAAGATCGCAAAGCGTGCGAACACAAACGGTATCATGGTTGGAGCTCAAGGAGTGTCGCCTGATACGAAAGGCGCGGGTCGCGCGCTCTTCAGTAACGGCACGAGCACGACGGGCGGAGGCGGAACGGCCGCAGTCGCGGGTGATTCGTATCGTCTGGGTGGTATCGCGACCAAAGGTGTCGGCGGCGGAGCTACGGGCGTTCGCGACGGAACCGGCCTTGCGGGCGGTACGGTCGGTACGGGCGACGTCGCGATGGTCGACGAGGAAACTGTCATCGAAGGCGGTTTGGATCGCGATGTGATTGCCGACGTCATTCGTCGTAACCTCGGTCAGATTCGTTACTGCTACGAACGTCAGTTGAGTTCGAATCCGGATCTTTACGGAAAGCTGCTTGTGCGCTTTACGATCGATGCGGGCGGTGGGGTTCTCGAACCGAAAGTCGACACGTCGACGCTTAAGAGCAGCCTTGTTGAGGGGTGTGTTCTTCGCCGCTTGGCCGGATGGAAGTTCCCTTTGCCTAAGGGCGGAACACAGGTTCGCGTGAGCTATCCGTTCTTGTTCAAAGCTCTCGACTAAAAAAGATAACCCAGGGCTCTTCTTATCCCTGGGTTTTTTGAATCATTTGACACAGACCTCCGGTTCGCGCCAGATGACGGGCGATGGGACCATTTCAACCAAGCACCTCTTATTCCGATTTGCCTGAAGGTTTTTCCGATGTCGTGAGAGCGGCGGCGTTTCCGAACGCACGTCTGCGTTTTTGGAATGAAGATTGGGCCAAGCGAGTTGGACTCGGCACGCTTTCGGTTGAAGACAAGACACGTTATTTCGCGCGCTTTGAGAGCTTGCCGCGAGCGCAGGCGAACCCGCTTGCGATGCGCTACCACGGCCATCAGTTTCGCCGTTACAACCCCGATCTCGGAGACGGACGCGGATTTTTGTTCGCGCAGTGCCGCGATCTCGCGAACGGTCGCCTTCTTGATTTCGGTACCAAGGGAAGTGGGCAGACCCCTTACTCCCGTGCGGGGGATGGGCGTTTGACCTTAAAGGGAGCGGTCCGAGAAGCCCTCGCGACCGAGATGCTTGAGGCACTTGGTGTTTCGACGTCGAAGACATTTTGTTTTTTTGAAACAGGCGAATCACTTGAACGTCACGATGAACCGTCTCCGACAAGAGGCGCGGTTCTAACAAGACTCTCGCATGGACACATACGCTACGGCACATTCCAGCGGCTCGCGGCGCTTCGCGAGCAAGACCTTATGCGTGAGTTGGTGAGTTATTCACTCAAGGAGTATTTCGACGGCCCTAAGCCTTCGAGCCGAGAACTCGCAAGCGACTTATCTGGAGCGGCCGTCTTTTTTATGTTCGAAGAAGTCGTCGCTCGTGCGGCGGTTTTGGCGGCAAGCTGGATGATGGCCGGTTTTGTTCACGGGGTTTTGAATACGGACAACATGAACATCACAGGTAGAGTTTCGATTACGGCCCTTGGCGTTTTTTGCCGTTCTACGATCCATCGTTCACGGCGGCCTACTTTGATCATGAAGGTCTCTACAGCTACGGTCGTCAACCTGAGGCCGTTTACTGGAATCTCGACCAGCTGGCGCAGGCGCTTCATATTCTGGCTCCAAGCGGACAAGAAGGCGTTTGGCGCGAACGGTTTGTCTTGGCGCTTCGTGCCTATCCGGCTCTCTTTCAAGATCGATTGCTCGAAAAATTCACCGAGCGATTGGGAGTTGTTCCGAGCGAACTTCGCGACGGCGAGAGGGGGCCTGTTTCGGTGGAAGACCTTTTTGTCGCGGCGATGAACGCGAT
>JAVFAU010000046.1:0-9548 GCA_034002335.1 Bdellovibrionales bacterium
ATCTCTTGGCGCAGCTCCTCAAGGCGAAGAGCAGAGCTAGAGGTTTCGTTTTTTCCTGGTTTTCCGGCGGTATCGGGCGTCATGGCTCGAAATCATGACTGAGAAACCGTGAAAAAGCCATTTCCAAAATCGATCACCAGAACAAGTGCCCCCCCTCTGGGAAGAGAATCGGTAAGAATCAGCAAGAATCGTTGGCAAGAGTTGGACCCACGAGTTAGACCCTTTTGCATGATAAACAACGGAAAAAAATCAACAAGCACAGGCGCAGCGGCGACGCTCGACGTAAAGGCTGTCGAAAAAGTGGCCGAGCTTTCGCGCCTACAATTAAGCCAGAATGAAATCGAAACAATCGCGGGTCAGCTCAGCGCTGTTCTTCAAAGTTTCGAGCAGCTGCAAGCTGTCGACACGAACGGCGTCGAACCGTTGGTGACGCCAACAGAGTTGTCGGTCCGTTTTCGCGAAGACGTGGCTGTTAAGGTCGAAGACGTTGAACTGTTTTTGGCGAATGCGCCTGCGCGGTCGGGTCGTCTCTTCAAAGTTCCACCGGTCGTTTAAAGACCAAGAGGTAAAAAATGTCGAATAGCTTGAACTTAGATCAGGCGACATGTTCTGAAATCCGTGACGCCGTTCGCGGAAAAAAAGTCTCTGCGGTCGAAGTGACAAATCACTTTCAATCGCGAGTTAAAACACTCGATCCCAAAATCAACGCCTTTGTCTCGATCAACGAAAAAGCCGAAGAAGCGGCCAAAGCCGTTGATGAGAAGATCGCCCGCGGTGAAGATCCGGGGATTCTCGCCGGCATACCGATGGCGGTGAAAGACCTTCTTTGCACGAAGGGTCTGAAAACAACGGCATCATCAAAGATGCTTGCGAACTTCATCCCGCCGTATTCGGCGACGGTCGTAAAACGCCTAGAGGCGGCGGGAGCCGTGACTCTTGGTAAAACAAGTCTCGATGAATTCGCGATGGGCTCTTCGAACGAGAACGCGGCGACGGGACCGGTGCGTAACCCTTGGAACCCTGAATATGTTCCGGGCGGATCAAGCGGCGGTTCGGCTGCCGCGATCGCAGCGCGCATGGCTCCTGGAGCGATCGGAACCGACACGGGCGGATCCATTCGTCAGCCAGCAAGCTTTTGCGGTCTTTTTGGAATGAAGCCCACTTACGGCCGCGTAAGCCGATACGGCATTATCGCATTCGCATCGAGTCTTGATCAGGCCGGACCAATGGCGCTTTCGACAAAAGACTGCGCCTTGATTCTCGAGGCGATCTCGGGTTCGTGCGAGTTCGATTCGACAAGCGCGTCGATCGAGGTTCCGAAGTGGTCGGAGATTCTGACGGATGACGTAAAGGGTCTTCGTATCGGTTTGCCGAAAGAGTATTTCGCCGAGTCGATGGACGCCGATGTCGAGCGCGTGACTCAAGAGGCGATTGCGGCTCTTAAAGATCGTGGAGCTGAAATCGTAGAGGTTTCGCTTCCACTCGTGAAGCATGCGGTTCCGGTTTACTATCTTGTCGCAACGAGCGAGGCGTCTTCGAATCTCGCGCGTTACGATGGCATGCGCTACGGTCATCGCACAGCGGATGCGGCGGGCGCTGATCTTGACGAAGTTTATTCGCGTTCACGTGGCGAAGGTTTTGGTTCCGAGGTCAAGCGACGCATCATGCTCGGTACCTACGCCCTTTCGAGCGGTTACTACGATGCCTTTTATCAGAAGGCGAGCCAGGTTCGTCGCCTTATCAGAAACGAATTTCTGCAAGCGTTCGAATCTTGCGATGTGATCTTGAGCCCGGTTTCAACTACTCCGGCCTTTAAGGTCGGCGAGCGCATCAACGATCCGCTTCAAATGTATCTCAATGATATTTTCACGACGTCGACAAACCTTGCGGGGCTTCCCGGAATGTCGGTACCAGCCGGATATTCGGCTTCTGGTCTTCCGATCGGAGTTCAGCTCATGGGCCGTCACTTCGACGAAGCTCGTATGTTCAATGTTTCTCTTGCTCTAGAAAATGCGCTCGGCGCAGTGAAAGCTCGGAGGCCACATGTCATCTGAAACTGAAAACCGTTACGGCGACTATGAGCCGGTTATCGGGATCGAGATTCACGCGCAGCTCAGTACGAAATCGAAAATGTTTTGTACGGCTTCGACCGAGTTCGGCGCGGCCGATAACGAGAACATTTGCGAAGTCGATACGGCTATGCCGGGCGCTCTTCCCGTCGTGAACAAGCGGGCGATTGAGTTTTCGGTTCGAACGGGCTTGGCTCTTGGCTGCGACATTCGAAAGCGCAGTGTTTTCTCGCGCAAACAGTATTTTTACCCTGATTTGCCGAAGGGTTATCAGATCTCTCAGTTTGATTTGCCGATCTGTGAGCACGGTCGTGTCGACTACCTTCTGGAAGGCGAGAAGAAAACAGTCTCGATCACTCGCGCTCATATGGAAGAAGACGCCGGTAAGTCGACTCACCATGGTGAGTACTCACTCATCAACTTGAACCGTGCGGGAACGCCGCTGCTTGAAATCGTCTCGGGCCCCGATATTCGCAGTCCGCAAGAGGCGGCGGAGTATGCGCGGACGGTTCATAAGATCGTTCGATATCTCGACATTTGCGATGGCAACCTCGAAGAGGGATCTTTCCGTTGTGATTGCAACGTAAGCGTTCGCAAACGCGGTGAAAAAGAGTTTCGCACCCGTGTTGAGATCAAAAACATCAACTCATTTCGTTTTGTAGAAAAAGCGGTTGAATACGAGATTTTGCGTCAAATCGATTGTTACGAGACTGGCGAAAAGATCGTCCAAGAGACTCGATTGTACGATCCGGACAAAAATAGAACGGTCGCCATGCGCGCGAAAGAAGAGGCGCACGACTATCGTTATTTCCCAGATCCAGATCTTTTGCCGGTGGAAATCGAGGAGAGCTTTATCGAAGGTATTCGCTCGGCTTTGCCGGAGCTTCCATTGAAACGTGCGGAGCGTTTTCAGCAGGAGTATAAAATTCCTGAATACGACTCGCATGTTTTGACGCAAGAGAAGCCGTTGGCGGACTACTACGAAGCCGTCGTGAAAGCGGCCGGCGGAAACGCGAAGGCGGCCTCCAACTGGGTCATGACGGAGCTGATGCGCGAGTTGAACGACTCGAAGAAGCAGGTGCAGGAGAGTCCGATTTCGGCGGAACATCTTGGGCAGATGGTCGCGCTCATTGATAAGGGAACGATCTCGGGGAAAATCGCGAAGACAGTCTTTTCGGAGATGTGGTCTTCGGGCAAAGCCCCAGAGGTCATCGTAAAAGAAAAAGGCTTGGTTCAAATCACCGACACGTCTGCAATTGAAAAGGCAATCGACGATGTTATCGCGGCGAGCCCGAATGAACTTGCGGCTTATCGTGGCGGTAAAGAGAAGCTCTTTGGTTTCTTTGTTGGCCAAGTCATGAAAGCGACTCGTGGGCAGGCGAGCCCGGATCTTGTGAACCAGCTTCTTAAAAAGAAGTTAGCGGGCGAATAAGATGGCCGCGTCGGTTCGGCAACGCATCGCCGGTCTTGATCTGGGAACGAACACGTTTCTTTGTCTCATCGCCGATTTTGAGAACGGCCTTCTTAAAGAAGTGATTCGAGACGAAGTGCGTGTCGTGCGCCTTGGTCAGGGCGTGCATGCTTCGCGCGAACTGCATCCGGATGCGCTTGCACGCGCCGAAGAAACTTTTCGTGAGTTCCATGGCTACATTCGCGAAGCCGGCTGTGATCGTGTTCTTGCGGTGGCAACGAGTGCGGCACGTGATGTGCGTAACGGTCAGCTACTCGTCGAGCTGGGGCAGCGTTACGAGATTCCGATCGAAATCATCAGTGGCGAAAAAGAAGCGGAGCTTACATTCGCGGGCGCTCTTGATCCCGCGTGGCAAGGTCTTACTGCGGTCATCGATGTCGGGGGTGGGTCGACCGAAATTATTTTCGGCGATCAGTCGGGTGTGAAGCATAGATTTAGCGCGGACGTCGGAAGCGTCCGTTTGACAGAGATGTTCGTCACGGAACAGCCGATTGCCAAAACTCAGCTCGAAGCGATGCGCATGCACGTTCGTGAGGTTATTTGCAAAGCCGTTCGGGCGGGCGAAGAGGCTCTTGGCGGGAAACCGCAAATTCAACAGGTCGTCGCTGTCGCGGGGACTCCGACCACCTTGGCGGCCGTCGACAGCGGTCGGTTGTTTCAGGCGGACGTTATTCATGGCTATTCGTTCACGGAGTCGCGTCTTGAAGAGTGGATTCAGCGTCTTGCGGATCTTTCTGTGGCGGAAAGACAGGCCCTTGCGGGCATGGAACCCAAACGAGCCGATGTTATTGTTGCCGGAGCGATTTGCGTGAGCGAATCTTTAAAAGCTCTTGAGAAAACGGCATTCACGGTTTCCATACGTGGTTTGCGTTACGGCGTTGCGCGGTGGTGTGCGACCCGCGAATAAGGAGGGGTCGTATGGCGACGGCGAAATTCTGGTGGCCCATGCTCTCGGGGCTTCTTGCTTTCTTAATTACGGTACCGATGTCGAGCGTGGAGGCTTCAAGCACTCCTGACTCGGTGGCACCCAAATTCGCGGTGCGCGAGATTCAAGTGGGAACACGCAAGATCAAAGTCGAGATCGCGGATACCGATGATAAGCGCGCATTTGGACTGATGTTTCGCACGAAGCTCGAAGAAAACACCGGGATGCTTTTTATTTTCGATGAAACTCGGCAGCTTTCCTTTTGGATGAAGAACACGCTGATCCCTCTGTCGATTGCATATATAGGAGAGGATCTTGTGATCCAGGAAATCCTCGACATGCAGCCTGCCGTGATTGGAGTCGCGCGACCTAAGTCGTATCCCAGTCGTCAAAAGGCGAAGTACGCACTCGAGATGAATGTCGGGTGGTTCGAAAAGAATCAAATCCGGCCTGGAGTTCGTCTCAAAATCGCCGATAACTGATGTGCGAAGGAATGAGAGCCTCCAAGGAAGGAGTGGGAAATTCCAGCCAGACCGTCGTCTAGGCCTGTTTTTCTTTACGCTTTCCTCAAGGGGCTATCAATGTGCTGTAATTAACAACAGTGGCGCATAAGCCCAACGGCAGCTCAAGGATTGGCACCGATGAAAACGAAGACAACATTTTCGAATTGGTTACTAGTGGACCTTCTCGCATCTTCAACGAAGGTATTGGTCGCGCTCATGCTGGCATTTCAGGTGTCGGGCTGCGCGATGGGCGGGTCGTCTGACGACGACGATATGTACGGTGGCGACGAAACGTTCGCAGAAGAAAGCGCGAGCGATTTTGACGACGACGAAGAGTATGAAGATACAGACGTCGCAGCAGAAGACGGAGCGGAAGGCGATGATCTCGCCATGGAAGATGGCGGCGAATCGGATCTCTCTGACGAGGTCGCGGATGCGGATATGTCCGATGACGATCTTGCGCTAGATGACGATCTTGCGCTAGATGACGATGAGGACTCCGGCGGTGACGTCGCTATGGGCGACGACGACGATCTCTCTTTGGATGACGAAGAGGGGCTTCCGGAAGATATCGCTTCAAGCGACGTTATGAATGAAGCTCCAATGGAGGCTCCGGTGGAGCCAGCTCCAATGGAGGCTCCGGTGGAGCCAGCTCCAATGGCCGAAGTTCCATTTGAAGCTCCAACAGACGCTCCTGTATTTGCCGATCAACCGGAGACAGTTCCCGAGGAATCGTATTCGGATGAAGGCACATCGTATGCTGATACGGACTCATCTGAGTCTGTCGTAACCGATACGCCTGGCTGGGTACCGGTTAAAAAGATTCGATCAGGTGCTTTTGTTTCGGCTTCAGGCTCGAACCTCAACCGTGTTTACATAGTTCGCCCGGGCGATACAGCGAACTCGGTGGCTCAAAAGCTGTTCTCAGACTCGGGTCGTTCAAGCGATATTCTCAATTGGAACGGGCACCTTCGCCGTGGAATGAAAACGGGCGACAAGGTCTATTATCCGTCACCAATGAATCCGGCTGATTCGAGCATGCTCACTTACTACGAAGATGTGGGGATTCCCGCGCAGAACTATGTTTCTCGCGATGGAGACAATATTCGCGAGGTTTCGCGAACGCTTCTTGGTGACAATGATAGCTGGAAAGAGATCTGGGCAACGAACCCAGAAATCGAATCGAAGGGCGACATTCCGGGTGGTCTGAACGTCCGTTACTGGCCAGAGGGTAGCGTACCGGCTCCGATGCTTGCGCAGAATCCGACACCGGCCGTGCCAGAAATTCCGCAGGCGACAGAAATGCCGCCGCCGATGCCTGGCACAGATCCGCTCGCTCAGCAGCAGTTTGACCCATTGGCACAGCAGATGCCGCCAGCGGAAGATCCGCTTGCGATGCCGCCTGCAGACCAGTTCGCGCCGAACGATCCAGTTGCGGCTCATCAGAATCTGCCGCCGGCGGAAGACCCGCTCGCGATGGCGACACCGTCAGAGGCGGAGCCGCCTGCGATTGGCAGTGTCGAGCCTCCTCCTCCGCCGCCACCGGTTGATCCTCCTTCGCAGCAACAAGCGATGGTTGATCCGACTGGTAGTGCCAACAATACAGATGAAGCCGATAACATGGTGATGGTTGGTTTGGCCGCGATTGTTCTTTTGGCCGCGGGAGCGGTGCTCTTCCTCATGCGTCGCAATCGTTCGGGCAAGGTTGATCTGACTCAAACGACACAGGTCGGTTGAGGCCCATAAAAAAAGAGGTCCCCTGGGACCTCTTTTTTGCGAACAGCCTTTTCTGTTCACGGCTCTTTTAGTTATTTCAGATGATTATGGCCCTCAAAGAGGGGCGGCAGTTTCCTAGGCCGTCTCTTTGAAGATATCATCGAGTAGGGAACGCTGGTTTTTTCGTTTGGATTCGACGAAGTACATGAGGTCATCGACGATCTGCACGTCTCGTCCGTTCGAAGGTAGGAACTTGATTCCAGAGCCGACGGTGTTGCTCCAAATAACTTCGGCGTTCACCTTCCGAGCGCGTCCGCCGACTTTAAACGTGACCTGTACTCTGTCACCGGAATTAAAACCCGCCATCGTGTGTTCGAGAAAGGCACCAGACAAACTGATGTTCTTAAGAATACCAACGGCAGAACTTCGTCCGTAGGAACGACGAAAATCGACGTCAAGCTTCAGCGGAATACGTGGCTGCGGGACTTCAGATTGTTCTTTCATTCGATCACCTCTTGGATACCTCTCATATTCTTCGGAATAGGAGCCAGATCACATGAGGTCTGGGCTGGTCGTGATGAGCTTGAATGCATTTGAACGGCTTTCGGGTCGATATGGGGTACTAAAGGTGATTTTTTTGATTAAAGTTTTGGCAGAAGAGAGGGTGGCGTATTAGATTGAGGCAGTCGCGCCGCATCAATGGCCCAACCGCCGTCTTTACTCGACGATTTGACAAAATCGGCCAAACTAGAAGAAGGTAGGTCCAATCGCAGACCGCGACTGCCGCAGCCAAAATTCGAACGGCCGAATTCGAACGATCGATATCCGGGCTGCGCAAAGCCAAAGCTGTAATGCCAAACCGTAACGCCAAAACGAACTCAACCAGGCCAGTTCTCTAAAAATACCAATAAAACAGATATTTATACATTGATCCCAATACAAGATCCTAAGGAGTTTCGCTTGTCGGAAACTAACGACGTCAAAGAGTCGAACGAAAAAACAACCAACCCGCCTCCAAAACGAACTGAAGTTCGATCAGAGGGCCCAGTGCCAGTCGCTGCGGCGGAAGGTGGAGGCGAAGCCTCAGCAAACGCATCAAATGCCGGTGGCTCAGCAGAGGGCGGCGGGCAACAGGGCGGACCTCAACAAGGTGGTGAGGGCCGCGGAGATCGCGGCGGTGGACGCAATCGCTTTAAAGATCGCGGCCGCGGAGATCGTGGAAACAACAATAACGGTGGCAAAAACTTCCGTCAGAATCGCGGCGGTGGTGGCGATCAGCCAGGTCGTGGAAATCGCGCTAGCGGTAGCGGCGGTCATCATCGTGACCGTGATCGTGGCAACGGCGGTGTCTACGACATGCAAATGGAAGAGATGGAGCCAATTCCACCAATTACCGATGAAGAATTGAAGAGCATTGAGCTCACAGAGCAGGAACGAGCGAACCTAAGCTCGAAGAACCTGAAATCGATGAAGATCGAGGATCTAACGGACCTCGCATTGAAACTTAAGATCGAAAACGCGGCGGGCCTCCGTCGCCAAGACATGGTGTTCGAAATTCTAAAGCGCGCCGCTCGTTTGAACGACATCTACGGCAACGGCGTTCTTGAAATTCTGCCGGATGGCTACGGCTTCTTGCGTTCGCCAGATTATAACTATCTTCCAGGACCAGACGACATCTACGTAAGCCCGTCACAGATCCGTCGTTTCGGATTGCGTACAGGTGACACGGTCAGCGGTACGGTTCGTCCTCCAAAAGAGGGTGAGCGTTACTTCGCTCTTCTCAAGGTCGAAACTCTCAATCACGAGTCGCCGGAAAAAGCTCACAACAAGCTTCTTTTCGACAACTTGACTCCTCTTCACCCGCGCGAGCGTTTGAAGCTTGAGCATCGTCCGAACGAGTACACAACTCGCGTCGTTGATTTGATGACTCCCATCGGAAAAGGCCAGCGTGCTCTGATCGTGGCTCCGCCGCGCACAGGTAAAACGGTTCTTATGCAGCAAATCGCCAACGCGATTTCAACAAATCACCCCGAAGTGAAGCTCATCGTTCTTTTGATCGACGAGCGTCCTGAAGAGGTGACGGAGATGCAGCGCACGGTTAAGGGCGAAGTCGTTTCGTCGACATTCGATGAACCACCGACTCGTCACGTTCAAGTCGCCGATATGGTTATCGAAAAAGCGAAGCGTCTTGTTGAGCACAAGCACGATGTCGTGATCTTGCTCGACTCGATCACGCGTCTTGCGCGTGCGTACAACACGATCATCCCATCGTCTGGAAAAGTTCTTTCGGGCGGTGTCGATGCGAACGCACTCCATAAACCGAAGCGTTTCTTCGGTGCGGCTCGTAACATCGAAGAGGGTGGCTCGCTTACGATCATCGCGACGGCCCTCATCGACACGGGTTCGCGTATGGACGAAGTTATCTTTGAAGAGTTCAAAGGTACGGGTAACGCCGAAATCCACTTGGATCGCAAGCTCATGGAAAAGCGTGTGTTCCCGTGCATGGACATCAACAAATCGGGGACTCGTAAAGAGGACCTTTTGATTGATAAGGCCGACCTCAATCGCCTCTGGATTTTGAGAAAAGTTCTCGCTCCGATGAACGTTCTCGATTCAATGGACTTCCTCTTGGATAAGCTCCAAGTAACGAAAACGAACGAGGAATTCTTGAAGAATATGTCGGGTTCAGGAAACTGATCTACGACCTAAGCTATTGTAAATTCTGGCAAAAGTGGCCGGCCCCATGGGGTCGGTCATTTCGTTCGTGACAAAATTAAGCAAATTCGTGTATTTAAGACCCTCCTCGTAAGGGCAATTAATAAGTCATCAGAATTCGGGCTGCATAGTGGGTCGACGAGCTGGGA
>JAVFAU010000047.1:0-9522 GCA_034002335.1 Bdellovibrionales bacterium
CAACTTGCATCATGACTTCCGGGATATTTGTTGTCTTTCCCGTCGCTAACTCTTGAATTTTTACGTCCGCGCTTTTTTGAAGCTCGTTCGTTTCATTGATCGCTTTGCTGAGAACGTTCTTGAAAGAGCCCGCGCCATCCGTTGGTAAGTTCGACTTCGGCGCAAGTTCATTTGCACGTGTTTCACTGACAGTGTTGCCAGTGTTGAGAAGGCTCTGGCCTTGTCGGATCGTTAAACCATCCATGGTTCTAGTCCTGTTAGCCTAATGGCACTTTGTTAAGGGTTCGCTCCACCAGGCTTTCTGCCTTGATTTCGCCACCATTTCCCTAGTTTAGCTCGCTTTTCCTGGGCCACGAGTCCTTTTCGTCGAGGAGCGCGGAATCTTGGCCCGAAGCCCTGTTTTGCCCCGTTTCGCGTCAGAAATTTGACGCTCACTAACCGTTAGCGACCGATCTCGAGGGAGGTCATGGCCATGTCTTTTGTTGCATTCATTGCGGCTACGTTCGCTTCATACGATCTTGTCGCCTGAATCATTTTGGCCATTTCTTCCATAAGGTTAATGTTCGGATAAGCTACGTATCCTTTTTCATCGGCATCGACATGATCTGGTTCGTACTTCATCAAAGGCGCTCGACGATCGACCAGAACGTCGGTCACCTGGACGCGCTGAACGTCTTTCTGAGGAGCACTCGTAAGAATCTCACCAAAACTTCTCGCTTCTGGCATCGACTCAAGTACGACATCTTTTCTGCGGTACGGACCGCCTTCCGGACTTCTTGTCGTATTGATGTTCGCGATGTTCGATGAAATGGTGTTCATGCGCATGCGTTGCGCGGCCATTCCACTCGAACTAACTCTCATGCCCGTAAGAATATCCATCAACGACCTCCGTCAGTCGCCGCGTACCGCAATGCCGCGAGCTTTTTATTGATCAACTGAACAGCTGCTTTGTACATGATCGAGTTCTCCGCAAGAGCACTCATTTCCTTTTCAAGATCCACGGTGTTGCCGTCGTTGTTCACGGAAACATCTGGATTCTCGTAAATATCCGCGCGCACTTTCGAGATCGCGCCTGGGCCCGTCATAAAGTGACCTGGTTCATTTCCTGCGGGAGCCATATCCTCGATATTGAGAGCGCGACCGAGCGCGTTTTCAAAGTCGAGCTTCTTGGCTTGATATCCCGGTGTCTCAGCATTTGCGATGTTCGACGAAATAACATTATGACGTGTCTGCCGAAGATTACTCGTCGCCCCAAGCGCCCGCGTGGTTTTGTCTAAAAGATCAGCCATGCGTCACCCCATATTCGTGTAACTTGTTTCTCAAAGTCCGAATCGATATCCCCAAAAGCTTCGCAGCCTTGGTTCGATTCTGCTCCGTATACTCAAGCGTCTTCATTATCAAAAGCCGCTCAATCTCCGCCACCGTCAATCCGGGACCCACGGTCATCCCAACCGTGCTGGTCGTCCCGTGTGACGCAGATTCCGTGGAATCCGTCTCGTTCACACCTTGAATTTCGATATGGCTTGGCTCAATTCGCTCTCCATTTGCGAATAAGACAGCGCGCTCAATCACATTTTCCAGTTCACGGACATTTCCCGGCCAACGCCAAGACTTCAGCTTATCCATCGCATCCAGACTGATTTCACGCACACTTCGCATGTTCATGTGGTTTGAAACCTCCATGAAAAAACGTGCAAGTCCCTCGATGTCACGCGGACGCTCGCGTAAAGCAGGAATACGCAAAGGCACGACATTCAAGCGATAGTAGAGATCCTCACGAAACTCCCCTCTACGCACCATCGACCCAAGGTCACGATTGGTTGTCGCCACAACGCGCACGTTCACTCGCAACGTCTGCTGTCCGCCCAAACGCTCGATTTCGCCCTCTTGAAGAACACGCAATAATTTCGCCTGAAGAAGAAGCGGCATTTCGCTGACTTCATCGAGAAGCAATGTTCCCTCGTGAGCTAACTCAAATTTTCCGGGCTTTAGTTGGTGAGCTCCTGTGAAAGCACCTCGTTCGTGCCCAAAAAGCTCACTTTCCAACAACCCCTCAGGAACAGCCGCGCAGTTAATAGCCACAAATCGCTTTTGAGCACGGGAACTCCTGGCGTGAATAAAGCGCGCTAACAACTCTTTCCCCGTTCCCGACTCGCCTTGCAGTAAGATGGTCGCGCGACTCGCCGCCACGTTCTCCGCTGTTTTCAAAACACGAATCATCTCCGGATCATCCGTGCGAATCAGTCCGTCTCGATCAAAGGCTCTCATCAGTTGACTCCCGCCGCTGCTGGAATTCGATCAATGTATCTCTTGTATTCATCGCGCCACTTAGCTCCGCTCATCTGTTCATTCGCAAGACGCCGCCATAGGCTCTTTTCGTCTCTCGAAAGCTGCGACCAAGATTCCTCGGCGGCCTTCAGATCACCAATTTCAAACAAAAGCTGTCCTAGACGATAGCGCGCAGAATCGTATCCGGAACGAGCCAGGTCGGAATTAACAAGAGGAACTTCGAGCAAAGCTTTATAAGAAGCGATCGCTTCTTGCTTCTTTCCCGTCGCAAGAAATACTTCGGCTTGAGTCTCAAGCGCCGATGCTCGCGTCTTTTCTTGATCCGTGCCCGTCGCAACCTTAAGTACGGAGGCAAGAGACGCTTCCGCCTGTTTAAAGTCCTTATCTTTCATAGCTAGTTTCGCGATGCGGAGATGCAACGGACCGACAACAGACGCATCTTTCTCACTAAAGGAGCGAAGCATCTCGGTTAGGTATTTGCGTGCGACATCGGTTTGCCCACGAGCTTCGGCAACTTCCGCCGCAAGCCCCGCCCGTTCCACACGCTCTACGGGCTTCAAGTCTTTATCGCTCTTGATTTGCTTCAAATAACTTTCAGCCACCGAAAAATCCCGAGCCGCCGCGGACACCGCGGCCAGCCGAAGCCTCAAACTCTCTTTTTCCAAAGGCATCTCGAAAACATCACGATCTTCTGGCTTTTGAGAGTCAAGGCGACTCAGAGCCTCTTTATAGCTGTCCGCCGCCTGTTTATAGACGCCGGCTGTTTCGTATGCCTTGCCGGCAAGGAACGGAAGATCCGCTCGTCTTACACCCTTCAACCAAGACGACTGGTCTCGCGAATACAGACGCAGTCCTTGAATAAAGTCGCCCTTATCCACGGATTCCCGAATCTTTTCTGTCAAATTACGCACGATACGACCACGAACAAGCGGGAGGTGTTTGGATTGCGTATTTTCTTTGTAGAACTGAACAAGATTGTTTGTCGCGCGATCGTATTCAGCTCTTTCGGTGAATCCATCCGCAACAGTGATGACGCGAAACTCTTGAATCGAAGGAAGATCGCCATCGCGTTTAACGATTTCATCTATCTCTTGCAAGGCATCACGTAACTCCCGATCTTTCATAGTCGGCATGCGATTTGTTAAAACACGCATGCGCGCAATGTCGGCCCCAGGAGTCGCACGATATCTAAAATATGATTCAAAAAACGCTCCCGTGACGCGTCTATCATCAGCGCCGACGAGCGTCTCTATTAACTCTCCAATTCGAGTCATCGCGTAGCCGCCATGACGATGTTCCGGGAATTTCTGTAGGAACTGCCGATAGGCATCTATCGCCTCTCGCTCTTGTCCTAAACGAAAACGAGATTCCGCCATGTTGTAATAGGCGTTCGGATAGCGTCCCGTCGCTTCCGGATTATTTTTTATCGCGTTCTGATAAACCTCGAGAGCCTTCTTGTAATCACCCTTTCTAAAGTAAGCATCGCCTTTTCTGAACGAAGCTTCCTGGCGATCTCTTAGGGATTTCGACTCTTTCTCGACGGACTCAAGTTCCTTGACTGCATCATCCCAACGATTCAGCGATAAAAACGCACGCGCGATCGAAATTTTGACCTGACCCGCATACTTAGAATCTGGCTTCAAACGAACGAAACGCTGGAAGGTTTTAAGAGCGCCAAAGCTATCGCCCCTTTCAAGATAGCTATATCCGACCAAAAGCAACGTCCGCGTGGTCATAGGAGAATCTGGATATTTCTCCACCAAATTATTGTAGATCCCCATCGCTTCTTCAAAATCGACATCGTGGAGATTCGCTTCTTCTTTTGTGTCTATTTTGTGCTCTTCTTTGTGCTGACGCTCTTTCAGCCAAAGATCGTAGTGAGTATCGGCCATGAGATAGCGAATGATTTCGTCGTATTCGCTCGACGGATACTTCTTCAGAAAGTCTTTCGCGGTCGAAAGCGTGAGTGCCTGGCGATTGTTTTTAAACATCGTTAAAAGCAATCGCGCTTCTTTATTTTCCTCGGTTTCGTTTGGCAAAATCTCATAAATCGGTGGCGTATCGTAAAGCTCCTGCAATTTCGGGAACCCAAGGTCAAGCATGGGAAATGGGATTCTCAAAGCGGCGCGAGCTGCATGACGGGCCGATTCCTTGATCTCGTAATCTTTGACCGTGAATCTACGAAACTCCGGGTCACCGCCATCGAAGATACCTCTTTCAAAGTCTTTTCTAGCCGCGATCTTGTCGGCAAGCGACACAGGTTCCGCGACAAGCGTGGTCTTGGAATCGAGGCCCTGTTTAGCAACGATGACGAAATCGCCGCCGGCAGGGTTGCGCTCGGTCGTTTTCTTGGGCGGCAATGTTTTCGTTAAATTAGACGAATTGGATGAGTTTTTATTCTTTTCATTTTCAGTCGGTTTTTTCGTAGCGATCTCAACTGGAAAGAAATCCAAAACCAAACGAGAGGGCTGCTCGGAAACGTAGTCAAAATGGTCAATTCCCGGACGCACGGCAAAGCGGATTTCAACGGTACCATCGACGCCCTGGTTGTTGATTGAAGCGATCTTAACCTGGCCGTCTTCAATCTGCTTCAGGCGTTCGAGAGAGCTTTCTTCAAGTTTGGGAAGCCTAAGCACGATTTCGCTTTGCGATTTCTTTTCGATTTTATAGCGATCAATGCCGACACCTTCGAATTCAAAATGCGAAGCATCACCAATGCGCGAAAACTCGACGCGTGTCTGCTTGGGAGCCGCGAGAGCCGCACCCGACACAAGTCCAATCAAGATGAACGCCAGTAGCGCTAAAACAGTCGTCGTCGTCTTCATTCTAGACCCATCCTTAGGTCGCGTATTCCTGCCAACACCCCGGGGACCCACGGTCATCCCCGAATGGTCCTATATACGGACACAGCATGATCGGTGCCAGTTAAAGGCTGACGGACGTCGGGCTCATCGATGAAGCTAAAACGTTCTCACGGATCACAGTTACAATTTGGACCTTTCGGTCGACAAATCTCTGACAGGTCGGTAAATGGTTTGACGCTAAGAACTGGTCTAGAGACAACAGGCAACTCAGGTAACAATAGCAACAGATTTTTCATCGCAGCGTTAAAGCGAAAACGATCACTACTGGACTTGCAACATGAACAACTTCAAGATTACGCAGCTTTTGAATCTTTCGCGCTCTATGCCGCACACCTCTCGTTTTCCGCTACGCCAGAGTTTGATTGGCACCCTATTAATCTTGCTTGTAGCTGGAACTGCCTGTGTTTCGGTCAATATTGGACCTGGAAAGGGCAAAAAGTCCTCTGGCGTCAAGTTTCAGGAACCTTCGGGCAGCTTTCGAGAAATCGACAATGACCGCGCCGATATGGCATGGCTGAACGCCTCGACCGGTAGCTCAATCGCATTTCAGTCAAACTGCGGTGACAGTGCCGACGCCTCACTTGAATCCATGAATGAAGAGCTTTTTAGTGGCTTCGACGGTAGTCGTAAAATTAAGAGCGATCGAACTCCTTTTGACGGTCGAGAGGCCCTTCAGGCCGAAGTCGAAGGAACAGTCGACGGCATCACGACACACATCCACACGACCGTTTATAAAAAAAATAAATGCTCGTACATCCTCACTCTCGTCACCCTTCCCAAACCCTCGGTCAACTTAACTACGGACTTAGAAACATTTGAACGCTTCAAAGCAAGTTTCCGGGCTCCATAATGGGTTCATTCGTCACATCTTTCACAAACAACCTCGCAAATCGAATTCATGGGATCATCCAGGAGCTCGGCGGCGTCTGGATGCTCTTCTCAAATGTGACTCGCGATATTTTTAAACGTCCGAGTTACCCAAGCTTGATCGTGGAGCAAATCTACCAAATCGGAATTCGCTCAACATGGCTCGTACTGATCACCGCAGCTTTCACGGGAATGGTCATGGCCCTACAATTCGGCCTAGGACTCGAGAAGTTCGGCGGAAAGATGTATGTCCCGAAGATCGTCTCTCTTTCCATCGTACGTGAAATTGCTCCTGTTTTTTGCTCCCTCATGCTCGCTGCACGAGTCGGAGCCGGCATCGCATCTGAGATCGCGTCAATGGTGGTCACACAGCAGATCGATGCGATTCGCGTACTTGGCACGTCCCCAATCAAGCGAATCGTCATTCCACGCATGATCGCCTGCTTAATCGCGCTACCGCTCCTTTGCATTCTCGGAAATATCGTAGGCATTGGCGGAGCCATGATCGTTGGAGTTTCAGAACTCGGTCTCGATCCATTCTTTTTCTACAACAAGGTTATCGAGACCGTTACCCTCACCGATCTTCTCACGGGTATCGGCAAAACGGTCTTCTTCGCGTTCTCGATCTCTCTTTCGGCCTGTTACTACGGGCTCAATGTCAAGGGAGGCACGCAAGGAGTTGGCCTCACGACAACGAAAGCCGTCGTCGTTGCGTCCATGTCGATTCTCATTAGCGACTTCTTTCTCACAAAACTTTTCTTCGTTCTTTTTGAGATGTCATGATGGCAAGTTCTAACGGCAACAAACGTGATACCGCTCAAGCTACCTCTCCTATAGCGGTCAGCTTTAAAGGTTTTGCGAAGAGCTTCGGCTCCAAACGGGTTCATACAGATATCACGTTCGACGTCCGACGTGGAGAATGCCTAGGACTGATCGGCGGATCCGGTACGGGAAAGTCAGTCATATTACGAACCCTCGTCGGACTCGAAAAACCAGATCGCGGAGAAATTCGCGTCGAAGGCCAGGAAATCTCCAATCTCTCCGAGGCGCAGCTTATCGAGATTCGAAAGAAAGTCGCCTATGTGTTTCAGAACGGCGCTCTCTTCGATTCCATGTCCGTATTTGATAACCTTGCATACGCGCTACGCGAACATACTGATTTCGATGAAAGTACCATCCGAGACCGAGTTCTAAGTCGACTTGCTGAGTTCGGTTTGGCTGGAAATGAAAATCTGTATCCATCCAATCTTTCAGGCGGTATGCAAAAGCGCGTCGGCCTAGCTCGTTCAATCATCTTACAACCCTCGGTCGTATTGTATGATGAACCGACGGCGGGACTGGATCCCTACAACACCAAACGAATCTGTGACATGATGCTGCGACTCAAGCAAAGTGGGGCCACTGCGATTTTCGTCACGCATGACATGCCCGCACTTTTTGCGGTCTGTGATCGAATCGCCGTCCTCCGTGACGGTCGCATTCTCGCGATAGGTACGAGAGAAGAAATCGAAAGCTACGACCCTTGGATTAGCCGCTTCATTCAAGGTGAAGAACTCTAACCGACCGAAGCCAGGAGAAGATATGGAACCTCAAAACTCGAAAATCGAAGTTAAAGTTGGAGTCTTCGTCGCAATCGGCCTCATTGGAGCGATGGTTAGCATCCTTTTGCTCGGCGGCAACTTCCTTACGTTCAAGCAACAAACCAGCTTTCACACCCGCTTCAACGAAGTTTCTGGCCTCGTTCCCGGCTCTATCGTGAGTCTCTCAGGGCTTCGTATCGGAAATATCAAATCGATCGCTCTTGCCGATGATTTTAAACTCGACGTCGTTTTAAACATCGATCCAAAATATGCCGGAAGAATCACAGACGGCGCCGTGGCTGAAGTGAAAACTCAAGGCGCACTCGGTGATAAATACATTTTTATTAAACCAGGCCCCCCTGGCGGAAAAGTACTCGAAGACGGAGCCATGCTTCCGAGCGACGAAACAGACTTTCTCAAGCTTCTTACAGATCGTGACGACGGCATGGCCCGAGCCGTTGATTTAATTAAAGAGCTTCATATTCTTGTCGCCGGTCTCAACCAAGAAGGCAAAACAGCACGCATGATGAGCAACATGACAGATGCGAGTGAAAAGCTAAAAACCAGCCTCACCAAACTCGACTCCCTTCTCTCCGACATCCACGGTCAAGGGGCTGACGACAAGAAGCTAAAAAAGGCCCTCACTTCACTCGCAAATGTTTTGGAAAAAATCGACAAAGGCCAAGGATCTCTAGGTCAACTCATCAATGACCCAAGCGTGCACCAATCTCTCAAAAACCTCCTGGGCCCCTCTCCTCGCGGCCGCTTCATGAAAGACATGGTTCGAGAAACCATTCGCTCCAACGACTAATTCCGACGCATCCGCGATCACAGACTCATCAAGGAACGAGACACTCGCTCTCGTTCTTTTTTCTTTTGAAGAGTCCGCATTTCGTTCGCAATACCGAGAGAACCGGCTTCTCTATATTCAAGGCCCTCCATAGCTCCGAATCATCTTTGCTTACACCTCCTTTCAAGCTCTCGCTCCACCAGCAGAACTCGAAAGGATCTCCAATGAAACACATGTCCCTGCCCTCCGGCCCTGACAAACGTATTTTTAACCCGGGCAAGCGAACGACCTCTTATTCGCGCGGGCGCCGTCCCCGCTCATCCACTGAATCTATGCACGTGATCTTTCGAAGCCCTCACGCCAAAGGGGCGATGAACCTTCGTAATCACCAATTACGTATTAGAAAGCTCATCTTCAAACTCGCATTTCGACACGGAGTTCGGGTCTACAAATTTGCGAATGTCGGAAATCACATTCACCTCGGACTAAGGCTTCTCTGTGAATCTGCATGGAAAGCCTATATTTCAGGTCTCACAGGAGGAATTGCGCGGATTGTCGGTTTCAAAAAAAGTCGCAGTAAACCGAGATTTTGGGAATCACGACCATACACACGAATCGTCCATTGGGGTCGCGCTTATCAAATACTGAAAGACTACATCGCTCTCAACGAATACGAAGCGGATGGAACATTACCTCCTCGAATCTTTAGGCGAAGAAATGTTCCACTACGTGCGATTATTGCTATGGTTGAACGATGGCAAACCTCTCTTGCCGGATAACTATTTTTTGGCTCCAACAAGATACGGGAAGTCCCCAATTCTCTTGGTTGGATTCGACGTTGAAACATCTCCGTTCGATGCGCCACCGGCAAAACAACCGGCTAATGCGCAGTTGTGCGTATGCCCCTCTATTTGAGTTCCCATACCTGCGCGACGAAGTGACTCTTCTCGCAGTTTTAGATTTTCACTCTGCGCCCGTTCGCAGTTTGCAACGCGCTTTTCGGATTTTTCCGCCGCTTTAAATGAATCCCCTCTGACTGAGACGATCGGAGGTGAGAACACACGATCGCACTCCTTGTGGCACTCCGGACAATTCGAATGAGGTTCATCCGACATTTTTTGAAGGTCGACAA